>URNE01000351.1 GCA_900549045.1 uncultured bacterium
TTGCTCCACTACCCCTGCGGGCACCGAGCCGAGCGCAAAACCTGCGGCGTCTGACGACGCTAACAACGGCGGCGATGTTGACGCTTCAGACGTTACTCCCCTCGATCCTTCCGAGTACCTTTTAGCTGACGGCGCTTACGAGACCGACGCTTTAAAGGCTATGAAGACTAAGGACATCATGAACGGCCACAAGGCTTCCGAATTCGTTAAGGATAAGGATTCCTACACCATCGGCGTTTCTTTCCAGGATCAGAATCATCATCATCGCTTTTTGCGTCTTCTTCGCGTATGCGGTGATCCTGATCCGTCTCTGGGCGGTTCAGGTGTACAAAGGGGAGGAAATTCAGGAAAAAGTCTCCCGGCAATATGTCCGCAACATTCGCATTCCCGCCGTGCGCGGACGCATCTTCACCGCCGACGGCGTGATGCTCGCCGGCAACACCGCCTCCTATGACGTTCTCTTTCACATCTCCGAAATGCGCAGGCCCGGAAAACGAAGCCGCACCGTCCGTCATGTCCTCGATGAGGCAAACCGCCTTGCCGCGGCAATCGGACGCACCCCCGTGCTTGCCGAAAAAGACATCAATCGCCACATGAACTATTATCCCGGTCTGCCGATGACCGTATTCAAGGAGCTCTCCGCCGTCGAGCTTGCAAAAGCCTATGAGCTTTCGCCCGGAATTCAGGGCATGGAAATCGCGACCTCGCCGCAGCGCATCTATCCGCAGGGGAAGTGCGCCGGACCGCTCATCGGATACGTCGGACGCGAAGATCCCAGCTCCGCTGTCGACCGTCAGAATTATTTCTACTACATTCCGGACACCGTCGGGCGCGCCGGACTCGAGCTCGCGTATGACACGTGGAATCCTGCCGGAATCCGGCACGACGCCACGCTCTCCGAAGACGTTTCAAACCCCGAACTGCCCAAAGAACAGCGCGCGCTCCTCCGCGGATTCCCCGGCAAAAAGCTCGTCATCGTTGACAGCCGCGGGTTCGTCAGCGAAACTGTCGGCGCGGAAATCCCCGCGGAAAACGGAAAAGACCTCGTCCTGACTCTCGATTTCCGCGCACAGAAAATCGCGGAAAATCTGCTGGCAAACGTCACCGGAGCGCTCGTTCTGCTCGACGCCTCCAACGGCGACATCCTCGCCATGGCGTCCAACCCCTCCTACGATCCCGCGCTCTTCATTCCCCGCATCACCGTCGCCGAATACTCCAAACTGCGGAACGATCCCTCGAAGCCGCTCTTCAACCGCGCCTATCAGGGCGCATTCAGCCCCGGCTCCATCATCAAACCGCTCATCGGAATCTCTCTGCTCGAAAACGGATATTCAGCCGCGGAAACCGTCTATTGCGAAGGCTTCGTCAAGGTCGGCGGGCATCCGATCAACTGCTGGATCAAGGCGGACGGGCACGGCGAAGTCACGCTCAACGACGCCATCGCCGTTTCCTGCAACGCCTACTTCATTGAAAATGGACTCAAACTCGGCGTGGAGCGTCTCGCGGCAACGTTCAAGAGCGCCGGAATCGGTTCAAAAACGGGCTTCATTCTCAACGATTCGCCCGGTCGCCTCCCCGACCGCAAACACAAAAAACGCTGGACAGCATTTGATACCGCGCTCATCTCCATCGGACAGGGCGATATCCTCGTCTCTCCGCTTCAGGCGGCGGTCTGTACGGCGGCAATCGCCACGAACGGCACGCTCTGGCGTCCGAACATCCTGAAATCCATCGTCGCTCCGGGCGGAGCGGCGGTCTATTCGGAACACGCGCAGGCGACCGGACGTCTCGCCGCCTCGCCGCAGACTCTTGAAATCATCCGCAAGGGAATGTATCTCTCGGTCAATTCCGACATCGGCGGCTCCAAACGGGCGCGCAACAGAACGATTGATCTTTCCGGAAAAACCGGAACGGCGGAAGTCGGTCCCCGCAGCGCCAGGTACAAAAACACCTGGTTCACCGGATTCGGCACGCACAACGGAAAAACCTACGCAATCGCAATCCTCGTCGAACGCGGCGTCTCCGGCGGCAAGACCTGCGCTCCCCTCGCGGCGGAATTTTTCAACCGCTGGCTGGGGGACGGAAAAGATGTGACGGTCAGCCGATGATCAGCCGGACCGTATAGCCGACGTAAACCAGAAGAAGGAATGCGCCCTCTTTGCGGGAGATCACCAGACCCGTTTTCATGACCGGGTAAAGCACGGCGGCGCAGAAAAGCATCACCGCCAGATCGGTCGGGCTGATGTTCGCCGCCTTAAGCGGTTTCACGATCGGCGCGGCTCCGAGTATTGCCAGAATATTGAAAATATTGGAGCCGACGACGTCGCCGATCGCAATGTCGCGTTCGCCCTTCAAAGCCGCGACTACGGAAGTCGCCAACTCCGGCAGACTCGTTCCGACCGCCACAATCGTCAGCCCGATTACCGCCTGCGTCACGCCGAGCAGCTGCGCGAGCCAGACCGCCGAGCCGACCAGCAGTTTCGCTCCGCCCACCAGCATGGCGAGTCCAAGCAGAACAAGCCCGATGGAAAACGCTATTGAAAGCGGCTTGCCGTCCCCCTCGATCTCCGTCACCTCTTCGCCGCTCTTCCGTGCGGCATGGACGCTGTATGCCACATATGCGATGATCCCCGCGAAGAAGACCGCCCCTTCCAGCCGGTTGAGTCCGCCGGAAAGCCAGAGGAAGAACGCGAGCAGGACCGAGGCGCCGAGCATCAGCGGCACATCGAGCTTGAACAGATTCGGATTCACGCGCAGCGGCGTAATGAGCGCACTGAGTCCGAGAATCAGAGCGATGTTGCAGATATTGGATCCGATGACATTCCCGAGCGCGATGTCGCCCGCACCCTGCAGCGCCGCATCGCAGCTGACCACGAGTTCCGGCGCGCTTGTCGCGAACGCCACGAGAGTGAGACCGATCACAAGCGGAGTGACTTTGAATTTTTTTGCGATCTGCACGCCGCCCCGTACGAGAAAGTCGGCGCCGTAGCAGAGCAGCACGAGTCCGGCGATTCCGGCGGCGATCTGGAGCACTGTATTCATTTTGTTTTCCTGTTCCGTTGAAATTTGACGGCCTTAATGTAACGCGCAGTCGGAAGAAAATCAAGGGGAATAAAAATTTTCTCTTGTGAAATCCTTAATTTTTCAAAGCATCGCATGCGGATGAACGAAAGCCGCCCGGGCTCCTCCATGATGAGACGCTGCGCCATTCTTCGGGGACCGCAAACATTCGCCTTTTTTTTATAAACTGCAACACCTTGCGTCCGAAATTTCAGGCGGCTGATAGATTTTTAAATCGAAGCATTCACGGACCCGGAGCCCGTATACATTGTTGAATCTGTTAATTGCGGCATTGCCG
>URNE01000352.1 GCA_900549045.1 uncultured bacterium
GAAAACTCCCGGACAACCGCCGTCCTGAAAAAAATCCACCCCGACGGTCTCTTCGCCGCGGAATTTCCCGTCCGCAAATTCTTCCGTTATGAAGTGGAAAAACACTTCCCGAACGAAACAGCTTTCCGTGCCCGCGATCCTTATTCCTTCCTCCCCGCTGTCGGCGAGATGGACATCCATCTCTTCAACTCCGGCGAACACCGCAAGGTTTACGAGATGATGGGCGCGCATTGCATCACCGTCGACGGCACACGCGGAGTCCGCTTCACCGTCTGGGCGCCCAACGCCGAACGCGTCTCCGTCGTCGGAAACTTCAACTGCTGGGACGGCCGCCGCGAACCGATGCGACTGCTCGGCACTTCCGGCGTCTGGGAACTTTTCCTTCCCGGAATCCAGCCAGGCGAACTCTACAAATATGAAATCCGCGCGAAAAACGGCGATGTTTTCACCAAACTCGATCCCTATGCGTGGCGCACGGAACTGCGCCCATCCAACGCGGGAATCGTCGCCGATCCGGAACCGTTCGCCTGGACCGATTCCGCATGGCTCGAAAACCGCGCGAAAACCAATATCCAGAAGTCCCCGATGAACATTTACGAAGTTCATCTCGGTTCCTGGCAGGGACCCGGCACCACGCCCATGACCGGCGAGGATGACTTCAACAACTACCGCCAGCTCGCAGACGCCCTCGGCAAATATGTCCTCGAAATGGGCTACACCCATGTGGAGCTTCTGCCGATCTGCGAACACCCCCTCGACCAGTCCTGGGGGTATCAGGTCTCCGGCTTCTACGCCCCGACCGCCCGCTTCGGAAATCCCGAAGACTTCGCGTACTTCGTCAACCACATGCACGAACTCGGCATCGGCGTCATTCTCGACTGGGTCCCCGCCCATTTCCCGAAAGACGCCTTCTCGCTCGGCCGCTTTGACGGCACCGCTCTCTACGAACACGCCGATCCCCGTCAGGGCGAACAGAAGGACTGGGGAACCTACATCTTCAATTTCGGCAGAAACGAAGTCAAAGCCTTCCTGCTCGGCAGCGCACTCTACTGGCTCGACCGCTTTCATGTGGACGGCCTCCGCGTCGACGCCGTCGCCTCGATGCTCTATCTCGACTACTCCCGCGAACCCGGGCAGTGGATCCCGAACAAATACGGCGGCAATGAAAACCTCGAAGCCGTCGCATTCCTGAAGCGTCTCAACGAACTCACGCACGAATTGCACCCCGGCATTGCGATGATCGCCGAAGAGTCGACCTCCTGGCCCGGCGTTTCCAAGCCAACCTATCTCGGCGGTCTCGGATTCACCTTCAAATGGAACATGGGCTGGATGCATGACACGCTCGAATACATGGAGCTCGACCCGATCTACCGCAGTTACCATCACGACAACCTGACTTTCTCGCTGCTTTATGCGTTCTCGGAAAATTTCATTCTCCCGCTGAGCCACGACGAAGTCGTTCACGGCAAGCGCTCGCTTCTCAACAAAATGCCGGGCGATTACCAGCAGAAATTTGCGAATCTCCGCGCCCTCTACGCCTACATGACGATGCATCCCGGAAAAAAACTGCTCTTCATGGGCGGTGAATTCGCGCAGTGGATCGAGTGGAACGAAAAAGCCCCGCTCGACTGGTTCCTGCTCGATTATCCCCAGCACAGCGCCATGCGCACAATGGTCCGTGAACTCAACAAGTTCTACAAGGAGACCCCCTCGCTCTGGAACAACGACTTCTCGCCCGACGGCTTCCAGTGGCTCGACGGCGGCGACTACCGTCAGTCCATCGTCTCCTTCATCCGCTGGGATGATGCGCACGAGAACCCCGTTGTCATCATTCTGAATCTCACCCCGGTCGTCCGCGACAACTACGTGACCGGAGTTCCCCTCCCCGGCGAATGGGAGGAAGTTTTCAACACCGATCGTTCCGAATACGGCGGAACGAACCTTCTGAATTCCGGCGTGATGAACACGCAGGACGGACTGTATCATGGACAGTCCCAGCACATCGCTCTGCGCCTCCCGTGGCTCGGAGCCGTGATTCTGAAGCCCAAAAAGTCCTGACGGAGCGCCATACCCTGTATGAGTACCACGAAAAACGGCGGAATCGCCCGGGCGCAGGCCAACTTCTGTCTTGCGTTCGTCAAGGAAGCGCTCGAGGCGGTTCTCTCGAACGGAGACACCGCCGACCGCTTTGCCGCGGCGAAGTTCCGTCGTGAAAAACGGATCGGATCCCGCGACCGCCGCTTCATATCCAATACTCTTTTTGCCGCATTCCGCTGGCTCGGATGGATCCGCGCCGCCGGAATCGAAGCGAATCTTCCGCTCGCGCTTGCAGCGGCATCCGCCGCGGAAGGCTCTATGTCCGACGCTGCATTCCACTGGGCCGCCGAAGCCGGAATTGCACTTGAACACTGGAACCGTGCGCTTGCCCGCCCGGTTCCGGGAGACCGCTTTGCGGCGTTGCTTTCTCTTCCCGAACCGCCCGACGCCTGGAATCTTTTTCCCGCCTGGTTCAAAAACGAATTGCCGGAATCGCTCCGGAACGGCGATGCACTTCCGCTCCACATGCAGAAGCGTCCGCCCATGTGGCTTCGCGCTCAGACGCCAAACGTCTCAGCTCTGATTGCGGATTTGAACCGCAGCGGTTTTGCCGCGGAACAGCTCCCCTTTTCACCGAATTCCCTGAAAATCGCGGACGCGCGGGGCAGTCTCTACAACACGCCCGAATTTCTCGCGGGGAAATTTGAAATTCAGGATTTCTCGTCCCAGTGCATCGGACGCGCCTGCATGCCGCAGCCCGGCGAAAGCTGGTGGGACGTCTGCGCGGGCGGCGGCGGAAAGTCGCTTCAGCTCGCAGATATGATGCAGTGCCGCGGAACGGTTTACTCCACCGATATCCGCGCCTACAAACTTGAAGATCTTAAACGACGCGCCGCACGTGCCGCCTTCCCGAACATCCGCTGTGCGGAGTGGGACGGCACGCGCCCGACCGGATCGAAAGCCGGCCTGTTTGACGGGGTTCTCGTCGACGCCCCCTGCTCCTCCTCCGGACGCTGGCGGCGCAACCCCGACGGGCGCTGGACGACGCCCCTGTCCCGTGTGGAAGAGCTGACCGGCATCCAGTCCCGGATTCTCGAAAATGCCTCGGCGGGCGTTCGCAAAGGCGGTGTTCTCGTCTATGCAACCTGTTCGCTCTTCGAACGGGAGAACGAAAAAGTCGTCCTCGATTTTCTCTCCCGCCACCCCGGATTCCGTCTGGAGCCTTTCCGCTCACCGGATGGAACGGAGTGCGGCGGAATGCTCCGCACGCTCCCCATGAGCGCGGATTGCGA
>URNE01000353.1 GCA_900549045.1 uncultured bacterium
CCGATCTGGATTTTATTCTTCGCATTTAACTTGCGACGACATCTGTGACAGAATTCTTCCATTTTGAAATCTCTTCCGCGGCGGTGTTATTCTTCAAAGTCAAGGCACATGCGGATCTGCGTGAAGGGACGGACTTTCGTGTCGGCGACTTCAACGTGTGCGGGATGCACTGCGTAGGCTTTCAGAGCTTCCGCATCCGTGAGGGTCGAGTCGAGCATGACATCCGCATTCGAGGTCGGGAGTCCGTTGGTGCGGACACGGATGTCTACGAGTCCAGGGACGACGCCGTTCAGGCCTTCGAGTCCGGCTTTGATGCCCTGCTTGACGGATTCCTTCTGTTCGGCGCTCAGTTCATCTTTCAGTTTCCAGAGAATAACGTGTTTGATCATGATCAGCTCCTTAAATTGTCAGACCGAGCATGACGGTCTGCCGGTTTGCATTGTTCCAGACGGCATGGGGGCGGCGGCCCGCCACCCGGCAGGTCGTGCCTGCGGGAATGACGACGGTTTCATTTTCATATTCCACGCGCGCTTCGCCGGAGATGACGAGGAAAAGGTGATCGTGCGGATGCGAATGCTTGCCTAGGGGGCCGCCACCGCCGGGTTCCAGGAAGGCGAGCGCGCCGTCGCGGAATGTGTCGCCGAGTTCTGGGAATTTCTTCGCCTTGAAGTGAATGTGTGCGGGAGGTGTGATGAATTCTGAATCGTTCATTGCCGTTCTCACTTTTTCAGGGAAATGTAATGTTTCTGGATTTCCGGGGTGCGGACCGCGATGTTCGCCAGGTGGTCGCCGATCCGCTCGAGTTCCCAGAGCAGTTCGATGAAGATGACGCTGCCCTCGACCGAGCATTTGCCCTCGTTGCGGCGGGAGACGTGTTCCATTTCGTACTGGCGCGTGAGGTTGTTGATTTCTCGTTCGTTTTCCATGACGATTTCGGGAACTTCGGGCGGATTTTCGCCGGTGTAGGGTATTTCATTGTCGGTTTCGTTCATTGCGGACTGAAGCGCGGGAACGTCTTTGCGTGTGTAATCTTTTTCGTATTTTTTGGTCAGCTTGTTGATCCGGCGTTCGCTGGCGAGGGCGGATTCCACAAGTTCGCGATCGGTTCCGCCGAGCGCCTGAGTGACGTTTTTCGCCTGGAAATCAAGCAGCTCCCAGAGCTCTTTCAGGTCGGCTCGGGCGACGTCGGAGAGCTGAATGCCGCTCTTTGCAAGACGTTTCGTCAGCTTCATGATGGTTTCCGCATGGTCGGCGATGCGCTCCGCGTCGTTGGTGCAGTGCATGAGCAGCGGAATCAGGGCGGACTGCGGACGCGTCAGATGTTTGCGGGTTATCTGGACGAGATAGTTGGTGATGTCGGACTGCATGTTGTCGACGAGTTTCTCGTTTTCTTTGAGCGCCTTGTGGGAATCGGCGTCGTAGCTGGACTGGAGGAAGTGGGCGTTGACGGCGCGGTCGATCATGGTCCATGAGTCCTGCACCATGCGGCGGATTTCGAGGACGACCTGTTCGAGCGCGACGGACGGGGTGGCGAGCAGATTCGGTTCGAGCGCGTGAATCTCATTGTTCGTATCGTCGCGGACGGGGAGTAGTCGTTCGCAGAGGCGCGAGAACGGTTTCAGCAGCGGCATCAGGATCAGCACGGTGAAGATGTTGAAGAAGGTGTGCGCCATGGCGATATGCCGTTCAAGTCCCTGCGGAATGGGCAGGAAGACGTTGCCGGGGGTGATGGAGTTGATAAAATAGAGGAAGATCGGAATCCGTTCGGGCCCGTAGGGAATGTAGAAGCTGATGATGAGAAGAAGGGAGCCGAAGCAGTTGAACAGGAAGTGCGCAATGGTCGCCTGTTTCGCCACGCGGTTCGCCGTAAGAGAGGCGAGGAACATGGTGATCGTTGTTCCGATGTTGGTGCCGAGCAGCAGCGGAAGCGCGGTGTAGAAGTTGAGCAGTCCGCCCGAAGCAAGCGCGAGCATGATGCCGATCACCGCCGCGCTGGACTGGATCAGGAAGGTCCCGATGACGCCGATCAGGGTCGCTCCGAGCACCGCGCCGATCGGCATGAAGCCGCCCGGGGTGACGGGGGCGCAGTCGAACGAACGGAAAAGACTGATGAAAGTCGGGAAGCCGCCGAGCGCTTTGAGCTCGGAACTCATCAGTCCCATGCCGAAGAAGAGCAATCCGAATCCGAGGACCGTTTCGCCCCATCCGCGGACTGCGGATTTTTTCGCGATCATCATCAGGAAGCCGATCGCCACGCACGGCAGGGCGATTCCGCCGAGGTTGAACGAAATCAGCTGCGCGGTCACGGTCGTTCCGATGTTCGCTCCGAAGATGATGCCGACTGCCTGCTGAAGCGTGAGAAGTCCGGCATTGATGAAGCCGACAACCATGACGGTGGTTGCGGAGCTCGACTGAATGACCGCCGTCACCACGGTTCCCGCGAGCACGGCGACAATGCCGTTGCGGGAGAAGAACTGGAGGATGCGCTTCATGTTTTCTCCGGCGATCTTGAGCAGCCCGTCCGCCATGAGTTTCATCCCGAAGACGAAGAAGGCGAGTCCGCCGACGACGGAAATGATGACCGTGACGAGGTCGAGCCCGAGGACGCGGACCTGGCTTGTGCGGAGATAGTGTCCGCTTTTCGGGTCGGCGACTTCGACGCCGATGCGGTATTCTCCGGTGTCCTTGCCGAGACGGACCTGAGTGGAGGCCACGCCGCGGGAGTCGGTTAGAACCTCCGGAGAGAGCACGGCCGCGGAGTTTTTCGATTCAGGCGAGGAGAGAATGGAGAAGTAGACGGGAACGTTTGCGGCGGGTTTGCCGTCCGCGTTGACGAGCTGAATGGAGACGGGATCGGCGAGGAGTTTCTGAGCTTTGCCTTCCTGCTCGCCTCCGGAGAGTTTCGCTCCGACGACATAGCGGACGGTGAGGCTTTTGTCTTCGGCGCCGACGGGGATGATTTTGAGGTAATTGTCGCCGATCTCTTTGCCCGCGCGGATTTTTACGGATGCGATGCCTGTGATGTCGGTTTTGGCGGAGGTCTTTTCAGGTTTTATGGATGAGCCGTCGACGGGGACGAAGAGAAGGTCGAGGTTCGGGACGGGACGCGGCTTTGCTTTTCCGCCGATGAGCTGTCCTTTCGGGAGACCGAGAACTTCGATGCGGAGTTCTTTTTCAAATACCTCCCCCGGGAGAGCACACTGGTTGTCGCCGGATTCGACTTTGACTCTGGAAACGGAGAGCGGGCTGTTGTCGGAGCATCCTGTAACGAGCATGAGGATGCAGAAAGCGGAAAACAGCGCGGCGAAGAAACGTCTGTCCATTG
>URNE01000354.1 GCA_900549045.1 uncultured bacterium
GGAGCGCATTTCGTATTCGAGAATCCGGAAAAGCTCTCTTCCCATTTCAATTCCGGGCTGTTCCGCGCAGAAGAGAACGGCGGGATCTTTCCAGATTTCCTTTTGCCGAAGCTCGAATCCGGCAATTCCGGTCCGGAGCCCGTGCAGTCCGGAAATAATATCCCTGTGGTAAAGAAAAAAATTGTTCGGAAGCGCCGGACTGACCAGAACCAGAGAGTCGATCCGGGATTCCGTAAGCCAGTTCAGAAAGTCCGGATTGTTGAAGCCTTTCCGGACCGAATAGTTCATCGCGGGTTCAAACGGAATTCCCGCATCTTCCAGCGCGTTGCGGTATCCGCGGAAGCGCAGTTCGCTGGAAGGGATGTTGCTTGTTCCGACAAATCCGGGACGGCGGAATCCGGTTTCAAGAAGTTTCTGCGTCAGCAGGTAGGCACCGGATTCGTGGTCGACGGAAACGGAGGAGAAGCGGACCGTTTTTGAGGGAAGGTCGAACAGCACCAGCGGGAAATATTCCGGGATGTCGCGGATCAGGTTTTCATCGGAATGGCAGAGATTCGGATAAAAGACAACGCCGCGGCTTTCCCGGAAGGCGTTGAGCAGAAGCCGCTGTTCCTCCACTCTGTCCGTCAGATGATACAGTTTGATTTCCACCTGATAGCCGGCATCCTCCGCACACTCGCGGAATTTCTGCAGAAGCGGAGTCCATGTGGAATTGTAACGGGGCCAGACAACACAGATTTTCTGCAATCCGCTCTGTCTGTCGCGCGGGGAGACGGTGGATGCAAAGACCGTTCCGCGGCGCGGGATCCGGCAAACGAGATGTTCTTTTTCGAGCGTGTTCATCGCTTCGCGGACCGTCCGTCTGCTGCACCGGAGCATCCGCGCGAGTTCCGGTTCCGGCGGAAACTTCTTCTCCCGGTTTCCCTCCGGGGAAAAGATGAAGTGCCGGAAGATTTCTGCCGCCTGAAGATACTTCGGCACCGGACTGTCCGTCAGCAGTCTTTCTGCGGAAAAAAATCCGGAACATTCTCTCATCCCTGAACCTCCGCGGGAAACGGCGGATGCGGTGTGATTTCGCAGAATTCCATCATCCGCATGTTCTGAATCCGCTCCGGAGAGCCGTTGCAGAACCAGAATTCATATGCGGTCCTGCCCTCGTCGAGGAAGCCGCAGCGCGTGTTCGGTGTAAACGGTTTGTGATCTGCGTAGGGCAGACAGCGCAGAAGTGTCAGACGCAGAGATGCTCCGAGTGCGTCGCAACCGTGAAGATCCGGAGAGAAAAAGCCGGAAACGTGTCCGCCGCACTGCAGCGCGCACCAGTTGATGAACGGCTGTTCTCCGGTTGTCTCAAGACGGTATTCCGGGCGTCCGTTCCGCCACTCCCTGCCGCGGTGCAGATTCAGTTCGTGTGCGGCGCAGGAAAGGTGACGCCGCCGCAGCAGTTCCGCCGTTCCGGAAGGTGCGGGATGAATCCATGCAAGTTTGAGCGCGGTGAAATGCTCGTGCCAGTCGCATTCCACGGAAATCCGGATATCGGGGAGCCCGGAAAACAGAGTCAGGTGCAGACGGATTTTCGAGTCGCGCCAGCGGTATTCCGCATCGGCTTCCGCGCAGACGGTTCCGGAGGAAAACCGGACGGATTCGGTGCGGGGAACGTCAAACTGTCCGTCGAAGCAGTCGAGTCCGAAGCCCCATGTTCCGGTATCGTCATGGTAGATTTGCCATTGCAGCTGATTGAGGAGCTCCTTCAGCGGAGCCGGATCGACGTCCGGGAAAGGTGTGGCGGTGCGGGTCAGGGCGAAGATTTTTTCCGAGCGGGCGTCCACGGGGAGAACGGCGGTGATTTTCCCCCATGGGGTGCCGAATGGACCGTAGGAGTTGTCCGGCGGAAGAATCATTACGGGGGAAAAATTGCCGTCGCGGTCCATCAGAGCGTTGAATTCCTGCCCGGTTCCGTTGGGATCCGTGAATGCAGGAAAGGAGACGGGGAGCAGGGCGCGTTCCGCGGAAGGATTGACTGCGAAGAGTCCGCCTTCCGGAGCAAAACGGGTGTCATGGGCGGTTTCGCGGATTGCAAGACTGGTGTCGATGATGGTCTGCGCTTTTGTTTTTGCCCCACCGAGCATGGGATAGATGTCCCGTTCATAGGTTTCGCGGATGCAGGTGCCGGGAAGGGAGTCGTGGAAGTCGGCGAGCAGGGTGTCCAGCCACGGCTTTTCCAGTTCCGCTTTTGCGGCGTCGTCTCCGAACAGTTCCGCCTGGAGCAGGGTGTGTTCGGTTTCCGCAAGCGCCTGTTTCACGCGGTGATTTGCGGAATAGCATCCGCGGAAGACGGGGCCGAGGTCGCCGGTATATTCGGGAAGCGGGTCGTCCCGGTGTTCCGCGAAATACCGGGAAAGCGTGGAGAAGCGGAGCGGATATTCTTTCATCGCCTCCATAAGCATCCGCAGGTATTCGCGGGAGAGCTGACCGCCGTGGTCGCCGACTCCGAAGAAAAATGTTTTTGCGGAACCGTCGCGTTCCGCTTCTGTGCGGACTCTGCGGAAGAATTGTTCGCGGTCAAGATTCGGCAGCATTCCGTATCCGTTGCGGATCTGGTGGGCTGTAACGGATTTTCCGGTGGGCGAGTTCCAGCGGAAGAGTTCGGGAAGCGGGTTGCCGCGGACGTATACATAGGAATCGAATCCGGTTTCACACAGCAGATCCGGAAGATCTGCGGAGTGTCCGAACGAATCGACGTTGAAGGCGATGCGCACATCCGTATCGAAACGGTCGCGGAAGTATTCTTTTCCGGAAATGCCCTGCCGCCGGATGGATTCAGCGGAGGCGATGACGACGTCGGACTGAACTTCCCATCCGCCGATGATTTCCCATCGTCCCTCTCTGAACAGAGCCTGAATGTCACGGAAGAGCGGTCTGTTTGTTGTTTCAATCCAGCGGTAAAGCTGGGCGGAAGAGCAGGAAAAAGTCATTTCCGGAAACTCTTTCATCAGGGAGACTATGGTTGTGACGGTGTTTGACCAAGCGCGTCTCCCCGCGCTGAGATTCCAGAGCCACACGGGGTCCATGTGTGAATTTACGATAACGGAAACCGGTTCAGGCATGTTCGCGGAACTCCTTTTTTGATGCACTATACCGTCTGTTTTTGCAAAAGTCAAATATTGAATACGGAACAATTTGGAGACAAATTTGTGTTGCCGGAAAAAGCGTTTGCAAATTCCGGGGGATCGAGTGAATTGGTGTCTGCTAAACAACTGTTTATTTGGCTATATTACTTGAAAATTATCTGTGAATGGGGTATATTATATGCAATGAAA
>URNE01000355.1 GCA_900549045.1 uncultured bacterium
AAGAATTTTTCCAGAGGCAGGAAAAAGTATGCCGCAATGATTCCGAAAATGAGCGATTTGAGGTAGAGCGCGGTCAGCGCAAAGAGCAGCAGAATCACAATCGCCGCAATGACGCCGGCTCCGGAACGGAAGAGTCCTTTTTTCTTTTCGGGATCCATGCGGTCCTCCTGCGGTCAGAGTGTTTTCGGGACGGCGGCGGTGACGGCGAGAATCTGCGGGAGCAGCTGTTTTTTGCGGCTCAGGACGCCCGGCAGACGGAAAATGCCGTCGGAACGTTTCCCGTAGGGGAGGGCGCGGATGATGGGGACGGCGCCGGCGATCAGCAGTTCCGAGTTGCCCCGGACCGGGTCGGTGACTAGCAGGGCGATGAAGTCGAGCCCCTCGCGCTCGATAATGCCGTTCATATCTTTCAGCAGCTCGTCGCGCCGGCGGTGCAGGAGTTCGAGATTGTTTTCCTCCACCTGCGAGAGCGCAAAGCGGTAAGTGTTCTCTTCGTAATTCTTGCGGTCGGCGTTGATGACTTCGAGCGATGTCTTGACTGCGAGCGGGGAATCAATCCGCATGAGTCCTTCCATGAGTTCTCCGCCTGTGGTTCCGGAGATTTTTTCGAGCCACGCGCCGATCGCGCGGTCCTGAGCGGTGGTGGTCGGCGACTGATAGAGGAGAGTGTCGGTGATGAGTCCGCAGAGCAGCAGTCCGGCAATCTCTTTGGTCGGCCGCAGCCCGGCGGAACGATACATTCCTGCAACGAGCGTGCAGGTGGAACCGACGGCGTCCGCTGTGAATTTGATCGGTTCCACTGTCGGTTTCATGCCGATGCGGTGGTGGTCGACGACTTCGATGACGGGGATTTCCTCGAGTCCGGGGATGCCCTGGGCGACTTCGTTGTGGTCGACGAGAATCATGGAGTACGGCGGCGGAGCGGAGAACGCGGTCTGCGGAACCGCTCCGATGAGTTTGCCTTCATGGTCGCAGACGGGGAAGACGTCTTCGGAGGCGGCGAGCGCCTGGAGGCGAACTTCGCGCACCATGTCGTCGGGCGAAAAAACGGGAACTTTGCGGTTGAGCGACGCCGCGCAGACGGGACCGCTGAATTTCAGGCGGCGGATCACCGTCGCGGAGTCGCACGCCGTGCGCAGAATGGTTACTTTTTTGAATGTGGCAAGTTCCACCACGGAAGATTCCACGGGGCAGTTGCCGGTGATGATGAGAAGTTTGATCGGACGCTGAAGGACGCGGAGATGAATCTCCGGCCGGTCGCCCACGATGATTGCGGGTTCGTGGTTCATCGACGCGTTCAGGTGACGGTCGAAGAAATCCGCGCTCATGGCGGCAACGAAGACGTCGAAAGTGTGCAGCTTGCCGTCGGAATCCGATTCCCCGGTCAGCGATTCCGCGTCGAGCACAGTGCGGATCATGGTGATGGAGGACGCAATGGAGCGCCCTGTGAGGCTTTGTCCTTCCTCCGAACCGATATTCAGCAGGTCGGAGAGCAGGGAGAACGGGCTGAGCGTTCCCTCGTACTTCCCTTCCGCTCCGACGACCGGCATTGCGGGAACGCCGGTGTCCTTGAGTTTGCGGACCGCATCGAACAGCGAGAGGTCGGCGGTCACATGCGGAAAATCCGTTTTCATGATGTCGCGGATGCGCAGATAGACGTCATTTCTGCACTGCGGGGACCGGAGCTTGAAGTGGTCGAAGATCCATGCCGCGCGGTCGGGCAGGATGCCCGGACAGATCGGAGTGACGTTTTTTTCGCCGAGCGCATGTTTCAGCGCGGCGAGCGCATAAGCCGACATGATGCTGTCCACATCCGGGTTTCTGTGCCCGGATATGAAGACAGGACGGTCGTATTGCCGAGTCGGTGGGAGTTCCATCGGAGCGTCACGCGGGAAGGTGGAATGCGTCGATGATGTCCTGAACCTGCTGGTCGTTGATCGGCTTGAAGTCGCCGATGCGGGCCGCAAGGCGGATGCAGTTCGCGGTGAAGTCGGAGACTTCAAGGCGGTCGAAGGCTTCGATCAGGTTCTTTCCGACGGTGATGACTCCGCAGTTCTCGACGATGACGACCGGGGTCGCAGGGGTGATTTTGTCCGCAGCGCAGAGCGGGTTCGCCATGAAGTCGGCGCAGGAGACAACCTGGACGTCGCGCATGGCGATGTAGCTTTCCGGAATGGTGCGGCTGTCGAGCCGAGTTCCGGTCGTTGCGTATGCCATGACGTTCGGGGAGCGGGACATCATGATGGCGTGCGCCCAGTCGAAGCGCTTGTAGATTTCACGGAAGAGCGCGGCCTGACATGCCGGGTCCTTTCCGGCTTCCGCTTTGCCGTCCGCAATGCGGACAATGTCTTCGATGCGGAGCGCGAGGGGGTCGAATCCGGCCGGAGTGACGAGGAAGTCATCGCCCGCGATCTGAGCGGAGATTCCGAGGTTTCCGGTGAAGACGAGACGCTGGCGGTAGAGGCGGGAGGCGAACTTGACGATGCTGTCGCGCAGTTCGCATTCGTACGGAGATGCATAATCCTGAACGAAGGTTTCCCATTTTGCGGGATTGCAGACGCCCTGCGGCTTGAGCGGCGCCTTCATTCCGGCGGACTGGATCTGGATGCGGGCGATGAAGTCGAGAGTTTCGAAACGTTTGAAGGCCTGTTCGACGGATTCCCCGCAGACGACGGCGCCGTGGTTTTCCATCATGACACAGTCGGCCCCCTTCGCAAATTCGGCGGAGATGATTTCTCCGAGCGTTTTGCTTCCGGGAATATCATACTTGGAGAAGGCGACTTTTCCGCAGATTTCAGCGGTGCCGGGGATGAGATTGGTATCGGGGCATCTTCCGACGAGGCTGAATGCGACGAGTGCGGGAGAGTGTGCATGGAGCACGCTCTTGGCGTCGGGACGGAGGGTGTAAACGGCCTTGTGGAAAGGAAGTTCGACGCTGGGGCGGTGTTTGCCGATGACGGTTCCGTCGGGTTTGACCATCATGATATCGTCGGGACGGAGGGTTCCTTTGTCGATCCCGCTGGGGGTGATCCAGATATTTCCTTCATTGTCTTTGATGGAGATGTTTCCGCCGGAGGTGGTGGTCATTCCATAATCATAGAGTCTCTGGAGGTTTGCGACGAGCAGGTTTCTCGGATGAACATAGTTGCAGGACATGTCAGTCTCCTTTTTTCTTGAGTTATAATGCAACAGGAAAATATAATGGTGGAAATGAAATATGCAACCGGAAAAGTTTGAAAAAATGGAAAAAGACATGGAATAAGGGATATTTTCCATGTCTTTTTCCCCTTTGAGAGGATGTGGGCATGGTGAT
>URNE01000356.1 GCA_900549045.1 uncultured bacterium
CATGGAATCCGCCGGCGTAAAGAACATCGGCACAGACCGCGGGCGAGGCGGCGATCAGGCGTCCGGAACACTTTTTCATCTCAAATTCTCCTTGTGGACTTGCAAAAGCGGTAAAAAACTGTACGTTACTATAACGCAAAAATTTAAAAACTCAAGAGGAAACATGATTTACTGCATTACACTCATCGCCGCGGTGCTGACCGCATACCTGATCGGCTCCATGCCGCTCGGGTTCATCATCGGACAATGCCACGGACTCGACATCCGCAAGGAGGGAAGCGGCAATATCGGCGCAACCAACGTCACGCGCGTCATCGGCCCGTGGTGGGGCAAGCTGTGCTTCCTTCTTGATTTCCTCAAAGGTTTTGTCCCCGTCGGCATCGCGGCACAGCTGGTGCAGCTGGAGATTTCGGCGGATCCTCTGCATCTGCTGGCTCCGCTCGCGGCTCTTGCGGTGGTGTTCGGACACATCTTTCCGGTTTATCTGAAATTCAAAGGCGGCAAGGGAATTGCGACTGCCGCCGGAGCGATTTTCCCGCTCTGCCCGTTGGCGGTGATCTGCGGTCTGCTGAGCTGGGTGATTCTGTTTCTGATCACCCGTTACGTCTCCGTCGCGAGCATTGCGGCGGCGGTTGTCCTGCCGCTGGTGGCTGTGCTGCTGTTCGTTCTGAAAGGTCGGGGCGCGCCGGATTCGGCCGTTTCGGTTATTCTGTTCATTCTGCTTGGAATCCTTGCGATTGTGAAGCATAAATCCAATATTGTACGGCTGCTCAACGGAACCGAAAACCGTTTTACAAAGGGGGAAAAGAAATGAGAAAAATCACAGTACTCGGCGACGGCGGATGGGGCACGGCTCTTGCCATGACCCTTCTGAAGAACGATCACAGCGTCACACTCTGGGGGCCTTTCGAGGATAACATCGAGGCGATCCGGTCGACGCGCAAAAACCGTTTTCTTCCGGGCGTGGATCTGCCCGCGGAGCTGAACGCAACCTCCAACATTGCGGAGGCTGTTGACGGTGCGGAGCTGGTGGTTCTTGCTTCGCCCTCGCAGTTCATGCGCGGAACGCTCAATATGTTCAAGGAATATTTCGTTCCGGAACAGATGGTGCTCGTGAACGTTGCAAAGGGAATTGAAACGGATACGCTCAAGTGCATGCACGAAATCTGCGGAGAGATTCTGGGCGAGAATCTGAAATATGCCGCGCTCTCCGGTCCGAGCCATGCGGAGGAGGTTTCGCGCGGAGTCCCGACCGCCGTTGTCGCTGCGTCGGAGAACATCGGAATCGCCAAACTTGTTCAGGAAACATTCATGTCCGACAACTTCCGCGTCTACACCTCCCGCGACGTCATCAGTCTGGAGCTTGGCGGAGCGCTGAAGAACGTGCTTGCGATCGCCGCCGGCATCATCGACGGCATGAATCTTGGAGACAACCCGAAAGCCGCTCTCATCACGCGCGGCATTGCGGAAATGGCGCGTCTCGGCGTTGCGCTCGGCGGACGCCGGGAAACGTTTGCAGGACTTTCCGGCATCGGCGACCTGATCGTCACCTGCATGAGCCGTCACAGTCGCAACCGTCATGTCGGCGAGGAACTCGGACGCGGCAAGACGCTGGAGGAGATCACGCGGGAAATGGGCATGGTCGTGGCGGAGGGCGTGAAGACCGCGATTTCCGCGCACATGCTTGCGCAGCGCAAGAACTGCGACACGCCGATCATCAATGCGGTGTTCAACGTTCTCTACAACAATCTCTCCGCCGGCGACGCGGTCCGCGCTCTGATGACCCGCGACGCCCGCGACGAAGAGGACTGATTCCGGAAAATTCCGGAAGTCATTTGCGGGCGGCGATGTCGGCGACCTGCTTCTGAAGGTTCTGATGTCTTCCTTCGGGAAGGTTGAACCGCTCGCAGACTTTTCGAATGAGCGTGACCGCATGTTCCGTCGGCGCGCTGGAAAGATCGGCTGCGGTGCGTTCCAGATGCAGCGAGATTTCCGGAATCCGGCAGATGAATTCGAAATTGCGGTTCGCGGACGGCGTTTCGATGAGCGGGACGTTTTCCGTATTCCGCATGGAAAGCTGAACGGAAAGCAGTTCGGCGGAGTAGCCGAGACTGCCGTAAAGCCGTGCAAGGAAGCTGATCGCCTCCGAAAAGAAGTGTACCAGGAAAAGATAGGAGATCCCCTTTTCATACGGGAAAACCGCCGAGAAACAGAAGAGTCCGGACTGATAGAGCTGCCAGAGCCGCGTCCGGTCGCCGGAGAACGAGCGGAGCGAGACGTTGGTGAAATAGGCGTTGCGGATCTCTTCGGGCTGAATGAAAACGGCGTCGGGCAGAAGCACGAACGCCTCCTGCAGATGCATCTGCAATTCCGACAAACTGAATTTTTCCGCGATGTATTCGGGCGGTTGAACGGTGAGCATAAGCCGGAAGTTTGATTCCGGAGGATTCACGCGCCGCTTGGAAAAGAAATCGCGGGTGTGCTTGATTTCCTCTTCGAACCTGGAGCTTTGCTGCCGTTCGCTCTGGAAAGTGGGGTCTTCGTAAAGAATCCCGCGGATCATGCGTCCGAGCATTTCCCTCTGATTGCGGAGCGTGCGCTGAATCAGCGCGTGCATTTCGCTGGAGCGGTACGCCGGACGGCTTGAGGCGTCGGCGGTGCGGATGTAGAAGGTTCCGAGCGCGAGTTCGTTTTCGCAGGAGGAGGTGCAGACGTGCGGGAGCGCGCGGAACGGGCGGATGACGAAAACGACATACCGTTTGCCGTCGACGACGGGACGTTCGAGCGTGAAATCAACGGCCGGATCCGCGAAACGGTTGATGAAATTCCCGACGTCCGTAGGGTCGAAAGAGTGGGCTTCCTCCTTGGTGAGTCCTGTGAAGAGCGCGGGCTGTCCGGCCGCGTCTTCGCCGACGCCGACCACGACGTATCCCCCCTTTGTATTCGCCATGGCGATGCAGTGCCGGACGAATTTCGCGCGTCCTGCGCGCGTGAGCAGTTTCCAGTTCTGCGCGGCCTTGTAATCGAGTTCATCGGATTCGATGCCTCTGCAGATGATGGATTTCCAGTCTGTATGATCAGCTTCCATGATATCTCCTGAATTTAGTGCAATGTATCATGGTTTTGCGGGAATTTCCAGAGTCCCGGGAAAATTTTTTTCAGGGGAAACGCGAAAAGCTGGAGTGCATGATAAGTGCCGAAAACGCAATCGCGAGAACATTTTCGGCAGATAAAATGCAGATTTAAGAACATTTGCGGCACCGCAAAAGCGGTGTTGCGCATTTTGGGGAAGGGGCGGCAGCCTTTTTGCA
>URNE01000357.1 GCA_900549045.1 uncultured bacterium
GAATTTCAGGGCGGATCAGAATGTGGGAAGCTGTGACCGTTTCCTGAGTCTGGAACTCCTTCTGGTTTTCGCGGTAGAACTTTTCGACATCCGCATCGGTGACTTTGCACTGCGGTTCGATTTTCTCTTTCAGGAACGTGGCGAGAGCCGCGGCTTTCTGAGCCATTGGATCGGAGGAAATTTCCTTTTTGTAAGAGGCAACGGTCTTGTTCTGAGCTTTGAGATTGGACTCAAATGTTTTGCGTGAGTCTTCCGGAACCTGGCTGAGCATCTTGTCGAACTGCTGTTCAACGATGGCCGCAGAGGGCTTGTAACCGTTTTTCTCTGCAAGGGAGAAGAGAATTTCGCGATCGACCATGGATTGAACCATGTTTTTGACGATCTGCTTGAGCTGGGGAGCGGGAATCTGAGCGAGGGCGCCTTCCGGAACCTGTCCGGCGAGTTCCTTGAGGAATGCCGCTTTCGTCAGCTTCATTCCGTTTCCTTCCGCGAGGACTTCAGGGAGGAATGCGAGAGCTTCCGCATTTGTGACCTGTTTTTTCGCCGGAGCCGCCGCCTTCTGAGCCGCCGGGGCGGGTTTCGGAGCCGGAGCTTTCTGAGCGGGAGTCTGGGCGGACGCTGCAAATGCGAGCGCGGGGATTGCCGCAGCAATCATAAGTTTTCTGGCGATGTTCATTTTGAGCCTTTCTGTTTTCCGGTTTCCCGGAGTGTTTTTATTTGAAGCGATTGATTTTCTGTTTCTGACAAGTTGTTTACATTTTTTGTTCAATCAGCCGTTCCGCCTCCAGAACGTCGGCGCGGGCCGGGTCGGTCGCACGGAGCCGGAAGCCGTCGGATTCCAGGTCGTAAACGGCAAGATGATCTTCCCGTATTTTCAGCTTCCGGACGAGAGCCTGGCGTTTCTGCGCATAGTCGGCGAGCGCGCCGTTGTTCGGGAATGCCGAGGCTTTCTGCCGGAAGAGTTCGAGATTCGCCGCGAGTTCCGCTGAATTTTCCGGCTGTTCGATGCGGTATGCGAGCATTTCGAGTTCGGCAAGCAGACGCAGATCATTTGCCGCCTTTGTGAGTTCGGGGACGGGACCGACGACGCGGATCGCTTCGCGGATTGCGCGTTCCGCTCCCGCCTGATTCTGCTGCTGCAGGGCGTTTTCCGCCTCGTCGATATGGATGTTTGCGCGTTCGATGTTTTCGAGTTCCGCGATGAAAACATTGGTCTGGTCGAGGTCTTTATAGCGCCGGATCTGTGCGAGCGCTTCGCGGTGTTTCCCCGCGGCGATGTCGTCGAGAATGTCAAGGACGAGCGTCATGCGCACGCGCGGCGGTTCGGGCGCGCGCTTCCCGCATCCGCAGAACAGAGCGGCGGAAAGGAGAATGAGAACGGCGGAAAGGATGCGGATCATTTTCTGGAAATCTTCACTTTAATGGTTGTCGGTTCAATTTTGACGATATGGAATTCCGGCGGAGTGACCCAGCAGTTCACAGGCTGAGTGTAGACTCCGGGGACGAGGTGTGAGATGTCGATATACGGCTTGACATCTTCCGGTTTCAGTTTGGCCAGCGCCGTTTTTTCGCCGGAGAGCGTAACGCTGATTCTGTCGCCGGAAAGGAGTTCGTATCCGTTGGGGATTTTGTCGTCGAGAACGCGAAGCGGAAGCAGGGAAAATTCCTGCGCAATGATGCTGCGTTCGATACTGATTTGCGCGAAAACGGTATCCTGGCTGAGCTTGACGCCCGGAGCGGAGACGGTGATCGGGGCGTTGTAATCGAAGGACTGCACGATGCCGTCGAGCGGAATCGGCTTGGTCTGAAGCGTTTCGAGATTTTTAAGAATTGCCGCGGGACCCGTCACGCGGATTTCGGAAGGCGTGAGCGTGATTTTCTGAACGGCGTATCCTTCCGGAAGCGGTTTTTTGGATTCGAACACGGGGTCGATTTGGACCGCTGTTGTTTTCTGCACGTCAAAATTGACTTCGATGTTGTCCGGGTGCACGGATTCCACACTTGCGGTCAGGAAGAACGGTTTCTGCACATTGCCGGGCGTGAGGTGCAGCCTGTAAGGCACTCCCTCGATGAACTTTTTGGGGTTTTGCTCCGGTGGTTGAATGGAGAAATCCGAACTGGAATATTTTTGCAGAAGCCAGCGCGGTCCATTGACTTTGATGGATACGAGAATCTGCTTGGGAGCTTTTCTCAGCAGAACCTTCTGTCCGGTTCCGTCCGGAATCGCGATGGATGCCGGAAGTTCGACGGGAATGTCAGTGAAGGTCAGGGAATCCTCTGTTTTGAGGCGTTTTTCCCGCAACGCCAGGCAGATGATCCCGGTGAGCAGAAGCGCGAAGAGTTTGCGGGTGAAATCCCTGCGTATGATTCCCGGCGTTTTGTGCCAGTATTTTTTCCAGTCAGCCGCCATTTTATTCCTCCGTTTTGTCCGAATCGAATTCGTCGTCGCTGAGTATGGACGGCTTTTCAATCAATGCTTTCGTGAGGAGATCGTTGAGCTGTTCACAGCTCAGCCAGCGTTTGATTTCTCCGCGCTTTGCCATGCTGATGGCCCCGGTCTCTTCGGAAACGACCACGGCGATGGCGTCGGTCTCTTCCGAAATGCCGATTGCGGCGCGGTGGCGCGTTCCGAAATTCCGCGCAGAGCAGTAGCGGTACTGTTTGGTGAGCGGGAGGATCGCATGAGCCGCTTCAATTTTGTCTCCGTTGATAATGACGGCGCCGTCATGGAGGGGAGAGTTCGGATAGAAGATCGAGCGGAGCAGAGGCGCGGCGACTTTTGCATCGAGAGGCACCGCCGTGTTTTTGAATGTCGCGAGTCCGATCTGGCGTTCAAACACAATGAGCGCTCCGGTTTTGCTTTGGGAGAGGTCTCTGACGGCGTTGACTGTTTCGTCAATTGTCTCCTTCTGAACGCGTGTGCGGTGTGCAAAGGTCCGGCTTCCGAGCTGTGCGAGCGCGCGGCGCAGTTCGGGCTGGAAGATGATGACGAGAGCCGTTGTGCCGATTCCCCAGAAGTTGTCGAGCAGACTGGAGAGCATTTGAAATTTCAGGACTTCGGCGAGCACGGAGAGAAAAACGAGAACGAGAGCGCATCCGGCCAGCACGTTTGCGCCGCGGGTTCCGCGCAGGTAGTAAAGCAGACCGTAGATGAGAAGCGCAATGATGCCGAAGTCGAGAACAGGTCTGATGAAATCGTAAATATTTAAAAACTGTTTTGCAAACTCCTGCATTCGTCCTCCTTGAAAATATCTTGGGAATATACATCGCCGCAAAATAAAAATCAATAAGGAAAT
>URNE01000358.1 GCA_900549045.1 uncultured bacterium
ACATCGCCGACCGCAGACCCGCTGACGAGCCCCCAGTCTTCGAGCACGTTCCAGGCGAGCGGCCCGAACTGTTCTTCCGCGAATTCGGCGAGTCCGCGGATGAGTTCCTCTCCGGAAACATGGCGCTCGCGTTTCGATTTCTTTTCCAGCTGAAGTCTGCGGATGGTGTAGGAAACCGCCTCGTTGACAAATTCATACGCGCCGGCGCGGTACCGGATATCGTTTCGTATGATTTTATCGACTATTTCAGTAAAATTCTCGTCAGGCATTTTTTCATGTTCCCCCATGCATTGGATAATATACACGTTTCATCCGGCAAATACAATCCCTTTCCGAAAAAATCAAAACATTTTTTGCATTCCACTTCAACCTGTGCTACATTACCTTTCATTACCTTAGGAGAATCAATATGCAGCGGAACAGTCAGGAACTCTCGCGAACCGTTTTCCGGAACGGATGGCTCTTCCGTTTCGCTCCGGATTTTCCCGCCGACCGGATTCCCGGTTTTCCCGAAAGCATCGATTCCGTTCTCGCCGCGGGAACCAAACTGAAAGATTCCAGAACGACCACGGCGGCTCTCTGTTCGGAGAACGGTCTTCCTCCGTTCTTTCTGAAACGGACGAACAACAAGGGCGTCGGCTTTACGCTCCGTTACCTGTTCCGACGCGCACGGGCATTCCGCGCCGCCGAAACAATCCGCGCGCTCAGGGAAGCGGAGATTGACACTCCCGCCGTGCTCGCGGTCGGGGAGCACCGCCGCGGAATGCTTCTTTGCGGCGGATACATCGTCAACGAAATGCGGAACGAGGTCCGTGACATGCACGCGCTTCTCGTGGAATCTCCCGATCCGCCGCGCACGCTTGACACCATTACGGAGAAGGCCGCGGAACTGCTTTCCCGGATTCATAATCACAACATCGTGCACGGAGACTACAAACTGAGCAACATCTATCTGACGCCGGACGGACGCCCGGGAACATGGGACCTGGACGGCGGGCTTGTCCTCCGAGCCCCCCACCGGAAGAAAATGCTCGAAGACCTGTTCCGCCTGACGGAATCCTGCCGCCGGGTATTGCGTCTGGCGCATCCCGGTTGCGTGCCTTCGGATCTTGAACTTTGCCGGAAAGCCGCGGAATGTTATTCGGGACCGTTTTCATTTTTCCCGGAAGAGATTCGCGACGCCCTGGAACGGAAGACCAGATGAATTCGCAGCGCGCCGCCTGTGAACGGTTTGCCGATTCGTTCCCGTGCGTAGTGGCGGTAATCGCTATTCTGAATGCGGATATTCTCCCCTTTGTCCTGCCGGAAGCCTCCGGATATTTCTTTCTTGCTCCGCTGCCCCTGACCCTTGCCGCATGGCGGCTCTTAGGAAGCGCAAGATGTCTGCGGCTCTGGGCGCTGCCGACGTTGCTGGTGCTGTTTTCCCTGCTTCTGTTCCACGACCCCCACACGGAGCTGCCCGATCGCCGGACCGGGGCGGAATTGCGAGTGAAAGCGACCGATCCCTCCCTGTGCGGCGGCCTGCCTTCATGGATGCCGAATGCGCCGGGGCATACTCTTGTGGAAGTCGAAGCATTCCGCTACACGCACACCGATGCATGGCGTCCGCTTTCCGGAACCGTGTTCCTGCGGATTCCCTCTTTTCTGAATGTTTCTCCAGGCTACGGCGACACGCTTCAGATTTCCGGAATGCTGGAGCCGCTTTCGCCGCCCTCCGCCCCGGGAGTGTTCGATTTTTCCGCATACGCCCGGACAAAAGGAGTCGCGCGTGTTTTTGAAGTCCGCGAGCTGACGGTTCTTCATCGCGGCGATTCATTTTTGCGCCGGCTCTACGATGCGCGCGGCGTTGTTCTGGAGAAGCTGGGAGCAAAGCTGACGGAGGAGAACCGGACGCTCGCCGCGGCGCTCCTGTTCGGGATGAAACAGGGTGTGAGCGCGGATATCCGGACGGATTTTCTGAGGAGCGGAACGATTCATGTCCTTTGCGTAAGCGGACTTCATATCGCGCTTTTCGCCATGGTTCTCATGCAGATTCTGCGTCCGCTTCCGTTTACTGCACGCTGGCTTCTGGTTCTGCCGCCGACGCTGATCTATGCACTTTCAACCGGTATGCAGGGTCCCGCGTTCCGGGCGTACGTGATGTTCGCCGTGTTTGCCTTGCTGAAGGCGTTTCATTACCGGACGCGCCCGATGAATACACTGGCATTCGCGGCGGCGCTTCTGATGATCGGGAACCCGTATGCGCCGCTGGAACTTGGTTTCCAGTATTCGTTTCTCTGCGTGATGTTTCTGATTTTATGCGAACCTTACCTGAAGAGAGTATCTGTCTTGGCCGGGGTACCGCGGCGCTTCCGCCTTCATTCTCCGGGATGGCTGCATAGGCGGTATATCGACACAGTCAAATTCCTCATATTCGGAGCCGGAGCTTCAGTTGCGGCATATCTGGCGAGCTTTGGCGTTTCGATGCTGCACCAGGGGCTGTTCACGCCGTATGCGGTTTTCGGCTGTCTTTTGATGAGCCCGGTTGCATGGCTTTGTTTTGCTCTGTTCGCTCTTGGACTCTGTGCAAGCTGGATTCCCGGCGCGCTGCCGCTCTTTGGAATTGCAATGAGTCCGCTGATTGACTTGCTGCGCGGCATTCCGGCGTTTTTTGCGAGAACGGGATATTTTTACACTCAGACGACTCCATGGTGGGGCGTGTTGTTGTTTCTGCTTCTGTTTGCCGTGCTCCTGCTGAACCGGAAAACGAAGATTGAACTTGCCGCGCTGATTGGACTTGCCCTGCTGTTTTGCGCGTTTCTTCTGTTTCCGCGAATGCGTCCGGACGAGCTGACGATCCGCCGCGGAGGCGGGGTGCGCCCGATGCTGCTTTTCACTTCACCGTCGAGCGGACATTCGCTAGTGATCAATATGCCGGACTACGAAGCGGCGCGGGACGCCGCCGCCCTTCTCCGCATGCGGGGAACCCAGACAGTCTCCGAGCTGTATTGTGACTCCGTCCGCCGGGACTCCTGCGGGGGAGCGTTTTTGTTTTTGAACATGATGGACATTCGCAATCTGCATTTCTCCGCCCCGGTCCGCCTGAATGCCGTTTATGCGTATCGCGCCAGGAAACGTGCTCTGGCGCTGGGGCTCCCCATGGAGAAGAGCCGGCCCTCCGCTTTCGTGAAACACCGCAGGGAGTCCGACGGCTTTTCGCTCCTTCTGAATCCGCCGTGGGCGGGACTTGTTCTGCGTTTCCGGAACGGCGCCGATGGAGAACTGCTGGAGATTTACCGGGATGGCGTTTTG
>URNE01000359.1 GCA_900549045.1 uncultured bacterium
GGAAAACACGGTATATTACAGAAAAAGAACAAACGGAAAGGCTGGATACATGAACGAAGTATTGGACAATGCAAAAGATCTCGAACATCTGCACGAACTGGAATCCCGAATCCGGGAGGGCTTCCGGCAATTCCTCGACGTTGGAAACGCGCTCGCGGAAATCCGCATGAAACGACTCTACAAACTCGAAGATTTCAAGAGCTTCGCGGAATACGTCAAAGCAAAATTCAACTACAATCTCGCCTACTGCAACTATGTCATCAACACTGCGGAAATGATCAAACGTCTCGAAGCCGTCCAGGACGACTCCTTCGCGCTCCCGACCTCCGAGGCGCAATGCAAGGCGCTTCAGCCCCTCCTCAAAAAAGAGGTCAGCGAAGAGAAAGTGGAACAGGTCAAGCAGGTTCTCGCGAAAATCAAGGAGGAGGACGTCCGCCCCACCGCAAAGGCGATTCAGGCGACGATCGCGGAGCTTTACCTCGACGCCCTCCCGCCGGAAAAAGACCCGACCGAATTCAACGAACGCGTATTCGGCAATTCTCTGAACAAAATCTGTTCGCAGATGCGGAACATCAACGAAGAGGACGTCCGCAACTTTTTTGCCGATCACTCCCGCGCGGAACAGAAATCCATGTTCATTTCCGAAATCCGCAAACTGCTCACGATTCTGGAATCCTGATCAGATTCCCGTCCCGGAGAGCATTGCGAAGAAGCGGTTGATCAGCCGTGCCGCATTCGGATAAGAGGCCTCGAAAATACGGACCGTTTCCCGCAGCGACTGGAGCGGAACGGGATCGCCCGGGGCGACGACCCCGTGCGTCGCGCGTTCGGTAATGTCGACCAGTGACCGGATGTCGTTTTCCGTCTGTGCAGGCAGGGCGGCAAGCTCCGTCTCCAGATCGTCGAGCAGCTTCCCGACTTCCTTCTTGCGCTCCGGCGTCATGCGGGAGTCACGGACGTGCTTGCGGATCTGTTCCAGTTTTTCCTTCACCATAGGGCGCCTCACTTTCTCAGTTCTTTCATGCTTAAAGGTTTAAATTCCGATTTCATCTTTTCCCGTTTTGCCGGGTCAACCGAAAAATATTTCCAGCGGTTGAATGCGAAATCGTGCGGCCTGTAGTTCCGCATCCACGCATGTTTCAGCAGGAACGCGACCGGATGACTCTCGAATATCCACGGACATTCGTCCGTAAGGCGGCGGGCGAGCGCCTCGTATGCGCGTTTGCGTTCCGGCGAATCCGGCATGGAACGCACCGCTTCGAACGCGCGGTCAAACTCCTCCGAAGAGTAACAGACACGGTTGCTGGCTCCCGAGTTCGGCCCGTAGAACAGCTGCAGAAAATTTTCCGCATCCGGATAATCTCCGGTCCAGGAAAGACGGAACAGCTGCATCTGCCCCTGCGCGAGCTTCTGCAGGAAGCGGGCGCGGTTGTTGAACTCCGGCTTGAGTTCGATTCCGAGCGCCTGGAGATCCAGCGCGAACAGTTCCGCCATCTGCCGGTACGCCGTATCGCTCCCCGCCTGGTCGAACGTCAGAACAAGCGGCTTCCCGCTCGCCGGGTCAATGCCGCCCTTGTACCCCGCCTTCGCAAGATGGGCTTTCGCGCGCTCGAGATCATAGACGCCGTATTTTCCGGGCTCTGCCAGAAATCCGTCCGCGCCGGGTGGAACAGGACCGTTGGCAAGCTCGATGCGTCCGCTGAAATATTCCTGCCATTTCCGGCGGTTGAATGCAAGCGAAACCGCGCGTCTCAACTCCGGATTCCCGCCCAGAACGGGATCCGTGAAGTTGAAGCCGATGTAATTGGTCTGAAACTCCGGCGTGCGTTCAAGCACAATCCCGCGCCGTGTCAGCGACGGCGCAAGCTGAAGTTTTTCATTCACGACCGCCGCAAAATTTTCGCCGTCCAGCGCATAATAATCAAGATTTCCCTGAAGGAACATCAGCCATCCTGCGAGCGGCTGCTTGACAAAGCCGCAGACGATTTCATCCGCAAGCGGCAGCGGGCGGTTCCGCTCCGCCCCGTCCGCGGCTCCCGCGAAAAATTCACGGCGATATTCCGGATTGCGCCGCATCCGGATCTGATAGTCTTTCTGCCAGCGGGTCAGGATGAACGGCCCCGAGCCGACCGGGTGATCGGCAAAGCGGTCCCCCCAATGCTCCGCCGCGCGGCGCGAAACGACGGAAAAATAGGGCATGGCGAGCGTATAGATGAAACGCGGATCGGATGAACTCAGGATGATCTCAAACCGCGAATCATCGAGTATGCGGAGCCCTTCGCAACCGGAATCATACGGTGAAAGATCTCCGGGAGCGGCCGACGCGGTACGCTTGCGGAACGCTTCGACTCCTTTGACCTTCCCGCGGATCAGCCAGTAGCCGCTTGATTTCAGCCGGGCGTCCGCCAGACGCAGAATCGAAAAAACGACGTCGCGCGACGTAATTTTCCGGCTGGATTTCTCTTTCGGGAAACAGTCGCCTGGCTGGAAATAGAGGTCGTCGCGCAGTTCGCAAAGAAAACGAGTGGAGTCCGGTGAAACTTCCGGCATTTTTTTCAGCATGGAAGGTTCCAGCTCGCAGGGACGTTTCAGATACGAATACTGCAGCGGCGTATCGTAAAACGAAGCGACCATGTACTGGCAGACCGTATCCGCCGCAAGCGCGGGATCCAGCGTCGCCAGAATCTTGTTGATGCACGTATGCAGAACAATCCTGTTCTCCGGCTCGTCACGTTTCGGGCAGCCGGTCAAAAGAAGGGCGGCGAGCAGAAGCGGAAAAAACTTCTTCACGGCATCACCTCGTCAGGGAAATCGGATTCATGCGCGCCGAAGGTGCGTTCGATCGCCTCATAGGAGACGCCGGACGCGAACCCTTTCGACGCGAGCGAACGGAGCGCACGCGTCTTGCGTTTCATCGGATCGGGCTCCCGGTCGAAAGTCGTTTTCCGGCGGCGCAGGAACTCCATCGCTACGGAAAGTTCATCGCGTCCGGAATTTTTGCCGTCCGACTGAAACGCCTCTTCGATCACGTCTTTCCCGAAGCCTTTGAGCCGGAGGGACAGTTTGATTTTGCGGGAACCGTCGCCGCGGTCGCGCATCATGGCGACTTTTGCCTCGGCGATGAGTTTGTCGTTGATATATCCGTACCGCTCGCATTCGGAAACGGTCTCTTCCGCCTCTTTTGCGGAATATCCTTTATCGCGGAGCTTTTTTTGGAGAGCGAGCCGCGCCATCGGCTGTTTTGTCAGCAGAACAACCGCCGTTTCGAGCGGTGATTT
>URNE01000360.1 GCA_900549045.1 uncultured bacterium
TTCTGGAAAACCGCTGTCTCAAGGGTCTCTACCGGAAAATCGTGTTCCACGCTCCGGAGATCGCCGCAAAGGCTCAGCCCGGACAGTTCGTACACATTCACATTCCCTCTCTGCGCGACCGCATTCTGCGCCGTCCGTTCAGCATCTGCGGATACGATCCCGAAGCGGGAACCCTCACCGTGGTCTGCAAAGTCGTCGGCGCCGGAACCGCCGAACTCGCGGAAATGCTCCCCGGACAGTCCTGCAACGTCATGGGCCCCCTCGGCAAAGGCTATCCGACGCCCTGCAGCGACGAGACCCCGATTCTTGTCGCGGGCGGCTACGGCTCCGCCGCGATCCTCCCGCTCGCGAAACGTTCCCCAAACAAGGGAATGCTCCTGCTCGGCGCACGATCGGCCGCCGACATCGTCCTCGCCGAAGAGTACGAAACCGCCGGATACGACGTCCGTCTTGCAACGCAGGACGGCTCGCTCGGACACAAAGGTCTTGTCACCGAACTGCTCGACAAGGCGCTCGCCGACGCCCCGAAGACACCCGTTCTTTACGCATGCGGTCCCACGCCGATGCTGATGGCGCTCGGCCGCCTCGCCGTTGCAAAAAACGTCAAATGCCATCTGAGTCTCGACCAGCACATGTGCTGCGGAATCGGCGCATGCTTCGCCTGCGTCGTCAAAATGAAAGATCCCTCCTCGCCCGACGGCTGGCGCTATTCGCGCACCTGCAAGGAAGGACCCGTCTATACCGCCGAGGAGGTGTACTATGAAGCCTGATCTCTCTGTAAAACTCGGTCCGCTTGAGCTTGCGAACCCCGTCATGACAGCCTCCGGAACATTCGGCTACGGAAGCGAATACGAAGAATTTTTCGATCCCTCCATTCTCGGCGCGGTCGTCGTCAAAGGCGTCGCTCCGAACCCGGTGCACGGCAACCCGACTCCCCGCGTCGCCGAAGTCGCCTCCGGCATGATCAACGCCATCGGCCTCCAGGGGCCCGGCATCGAAAAATTCCTGCATGACGAACACTATCTTCCCTGGCTCCGCAAACACAACTGCAAAACCGTCGTCAACATCTGGGGCAAGAGCGTGGACGACTACCGTTACGTCGCCGAACGCCTCGACGCCGACTCCGACGGCATCGCCGCTCTGGAAATCAACGTCTCCTGCCCGAACGTCAAGGAAGGCGGAATCTCCTTCAGCTCCGACACCGCAGCAATGGGCAAAGTCGTCGCAGCCGTCCGTTCCGCAACGAAACTTCCCCTCATCACCAAGCTGAGCCCGAACGTCAGGAGCATGCCCGAATTCGCCCGCGCAGCAGCGGCAAACGGCAGCGACATTGTCTCCATGATCAACACCATCCCCGCCATGGCAATCGACATTGAGACGCGCCGTCCGAAGATCGCCAACATCACCGGCGGACTCAGCGGTCCCGCCGTCAAACCCGTCGCCGTCAAAATGGTTTATGAAACCGCGCGCGCCGTCGATATTCCGATCATCGGCATGGGCGGTATTTTCAGCGGGGAAGACGCCGTGGAGTTTCTGCTCGCCGGGGCCTCCGCGATCGCCGTCGGCACGGCGATTTTCACCGATCCGCTCGCGCCGCTCAAAGTTCTCGGCGGAATCTCCGCCTATCTCGAACGCCACGGCTGCAAATCCGTAACCGAAATCATCGGACAGGTCCGGGTCTGACAAAACCTCTGTTTAAAATAATTTGCGGCTCCTCCCGCTCATCCGGCGAGGAGCCGCAATTATTTTGAAACGTTCACAACGCTCAGTGATATTTCGGAAGATAATCGCCGTGCGCTTCGATCAGGTCATCGCACATCGCGACGATCTTGTCGATGCTGAGTTCCGCTGACGTGTGCGGATCCATCATAGCCGCCTGATAGATGCATTCGCGTTTCCGCGTGAGCGCCGCCTCGATCGTCATGAGCTGAACGTTGATGTTCGTGCGGTTCAGCGCCGCGCAGATCTGCGGCAGATCGCCCACATACGTTCCCTGAACGCCGTTCGCGTCCACCAGACACGGCACTTCGACGACTGCGTCGTGCGGCAGGTTGGAAATCATGCCGTTGTTCATCACATTTCCGCCGATCTGGAACGTCTCGCCCGTCATGATCGCGTTCATGATGCCCGCGCCATATTCGCGCGACGGCTTGTGTTCCAGAACCTCTTTCGAACAGAGTTCCGCATACTGGTGTTTCCAGTTTTCGATCTGCTTCACGCAGCGGCGCGGATATTCATCCAGAGGAATGTTGTATTCGCCGATCAGCTCCGGATAATTCGCCTTGATCCAGTAGGGCATGTACTCAGCGTTGTGCTCGCTGGATTCAGTCACATAGTAACCGAATTTCAGCATCATTTCCAGACGCACCATGTTGCCGGGCTTGTCCTTGTCCGCCTTGCGCCACTGCGCCAGCTTTTCCGCCGCGACGCGCTTGACTTCGGGATAGATGTCCTTTCCGCCCTTGCGGAGGTTCAGCAGCCACGCCATGTGGTTGATTCCGGCGATTTTACCGAAAATGTCGTCGCGCTCACCCTCGCCCTTGTAAAGGTCGAGCGTGTCGAGCAGAGAACTGATGCAGACCTGAACGGAATGGCAGAGACCGACCGTTTTGATGGAGCTGCCCTTCAGCATCGCGCCGGTGAGCATCGCCATCGGATTCGTGTAGTTGAGGAACCACGCATCGGGGCTGACATCTTCCAGGTCGCGGGCGAAATCAAGCATCACCGGAATTGTGCGGAGCGCACGGAAAATGCCGCCGATTCCGAGCGTATCCGCGATCGTCTGGCGCAAACCGTATTTCTTCGGAATCTCGAAGTCGATCACCGTGGAAGGCTCGTATCCGCCGACCTGGATTGCGTTCACCACGAAGTTCGTGTTGCGGAGCGCCTCCTTGCGGTTTTCCGCGCCGAGATAGGTTCTTACCGTCGCGCGGCCCTCGTTGATGCTGTGATTCAGCGAGTTCAGAACCTTTTCCGATTCCATCAGACGAGTCGCGTCAATGTCGTAAAGCGCGATCTCCGCATCCTTCAGAGCCTCTTTGAACATGCAGTCGCCCAGAACGTTTTTCACGAAAACTGTGCTTCCTGCACCCATGAACGAAATCTTTGCATTGTGAGCCATCATACACCTCTTTCAGGGTTCCACCCGCTCATTTTCCACGGGATTCTGCATTTAATGTACTTCCGGAGAGGAAAAATAAAAATAAGATTTTTTCGGTTTCTTTGG
>URNE01000361.1 GCA_900549045.1 uncultured bacterium
GGGAGATGGATATTACGGAGCGAAAAAAATCGAAGCTGTCGAGTGGCCGTTTTCGCACGAAGCAGTGGTGTATCCGGTCTATCCGTTTGTTGTGGAAGAAACGATCCGTCAGAACCGTTTCAAGTTCAAAGAGCTCTATTGCAAGCTCTTTATTGCGGTTCTGATTCTGGACGGTATGCTTTTCTACCGGTTCAATGGAAGGGAGGTGACGCTTGTTCCGGGACAGCTTCTGACAATTCCCCCGGGGAGCGACTATGAATTCGATTCAGGCAAATCCGGTTCATATCACAAGCTTGTACTGGAACTGAACGGGGTCCATCTCAGTTCCATGTGCACGCAGCTCAACTTGACGCACATACAAATTTTCCCGCTTGCCGATTCGGAAATTTTTAAGAACATCATATACGGAATCCGCGACAAACTGCGGAGCCGGGCCGTTCCGGCTCCGGAACTGGCGGCGGAAGGGTATGCGTTTCTGCTGCGGGTGGCGGGCTTGAATACGCTGCGGAACAGCGCGGCGACTGTTCTCGCACGGGCGCAGCTGCTTTTGGAAAGCCGGAAGTTTTCCGGCATGGCGGATTGCGCGGAAAAGCTTGGAATCGGCGAATCGACCCTGAATCATCTTTTCCGGCGTCATCTTTCCATGACGCCGGTGGAGTACCGCAATGGCAAACTGATCGAGCAGGGCTGTGAACTTCTGAGCAAGAGCAGCTACTCAATCAAGGAGATTGCGGATCATCTCGGATTCTGCAACCAATTCTATTTTTCTCAGCTTTTCCGGAAACTGAAAGGAGTCGCCCCCTCCGAATTCCGCAGAAACACGTGCGGAGGATGACTTCCTTTCCGTCCGGCGTCAGATGGATTGCGGGGAGACGGAGAGAATGTTTTCGATCATGTCGAGCACATTTCCGGCGGCGTCCGGCTGGGCGAGACGTTTCGAGCCGGCGCCGCGGGTTGTGAACTCCGCACGGTTTGCGGTCCAGGTGCGGAGAATCGAGGCGAACTTCTCTTCGGTGCAGTCGCCGTCGGCTACGACGTTCGCTCCGCCTGCGGCGGCAAGCCACTGCGCATTGTCGTCCTGATGCCCGTCTGCGGCAAACGGAAAGGGACTCAGCACCGCGTATTTTCCATAAATTGCAAGTTCGGAGACGGTGCTTCCGCCGGAACGGCAGATGACCAGGTCGGCGGCGGAATAGAGAATGTTCATGTCCTGACACGCTTCCAGAATCAGTTCTTTCGCCGGGGACGCGGCGTAGAGCGGCCGGATCGCCTCCAGGTTGCCGGGTCCCACAAGACGGACCACCTGAAGATCGTTCGCTCCAGGCAGACCGACGGGAATCTTCACCTTTGTGTTGATCGTGCGGGCGCCGAGGCTGCCGCCGAAAACCAGCAGCAGCGGCTTCTCCGGCGAGAAACCGGCGTTCCAGCGGCGGTTGATTTCCGCAACGGCGTCGGCTTTGTCCATGACTCCGGAAACGATTTCCGGACGAAGCGGCATTCCCGTGAGGATGGTCGGGCATTTGCAGCGGGAGACGTCTTTCACCGGGAACGAAAGCGCAAGCGCCTTCGCCCAGCGGCTCAGCATCCGGTTCGCGCGTCCGATCTTTGCGTTGCCGTCATGCAGAAACAGCGGAAAGCGGTTGAGACGCGCCGCAAGCGCGGGCGGAAACGAAGCGAAACTCCCCATGCAGAGCAGCGCCTGACATCCGTATTTGCGGTATGCGGCTTTCGTCTGTGCGGCGCCGGCGAAAAGATGTTTGAAGAACATCGGCAGTCTGAACGGATTTTTTGTCAGCGGAACCGCTTCGATTCTTACGGCTTCGATCCCGTATTCCGCGGCGGTTTCGGCCTGTTTGACAACGTGTTTTCCTCCGAGGATGAGGACCGGTTTTCCGCCGCGGGCTTTGAGCGCGCGGGCGATGCTGAGGCCGGGATTGAAGTGTCCTCCGGTTCCTCCGCAGCTGATGGCGAGAGCGGTGAGTTTCATTAGTTCTCCAATGTTGAATCTTCTTTGAGCCAGCGGATGAGTTTTGACTGCCGGAGCCGGTCTTTGAAATACTGCCGGACGGCGCCGGGATAGTCGGGATACGCGGCGTCAAGCGCCACGCTGAGGATGAGTCCGGCGGCGACAAGACAGGTTACGAGGCTGCTTCCTCCGTAGCTGATGAACGGTGCGGGCATTCCCTTTGTCGGGAGTGCGCCGCAGATGACGCCGATGTTGATGCACGCCTGAATTCCGATGAAGGTCGCGCAGCCGGTCGCGGTCAGCATTCCCTGGCGGGTGCGTGCCGCGCGCGCAATGCAGAGCGAAAAAAAGAGAAACGCCGCATACGCAACCAGCACGAGAATCAGAAAGACGAGTCCGAGTTCCTCTCCCACGATGGAGAGAATGAAGTCGGTGTGCGCTTCGGGCAGATACTTCATTTTCATGCGGCTTTCGGTGAATCCGAGTCCGGTCCAGCTTCCGGAGCCGAGCGCGAGAAGCGAGTTCCAAAGCTGATATCCTTCATCCATCTGATGCGGTTCTGGGTTGAGAAAGATGGTCAGACGGTCGCGGCGCATGGGATCGAAATTCATCAGGTAGAAATAGACGGCGACGCCTGGTCCGAGCAGAATCGGAAGAAGGAGTTTCCATGTGACTCCGGCCACGAACATCAGGGAAAAGAAGAGAAGCACAAGCAGAAAAGTCGTTCCGAAGTCGTGTCCGATGAGAACTGCGGCCATAATGAATCCGCAGCAGATTCCGCCGAACACGAAGACGGACCAGAAGGGAGTCTGCGCCCAGCCATGCTGTCCCGGAAACCGGAAGAACGGTTTTTTTTCAAGCATCCGTGCGCGCTCCGAGAGGAATTTTGCAAGGAAGAGAGTCATGACGACTTTTGCGTATTCGGACGGCTGGATATTTCCGATTCCAGGGACTTTGATCCATCGGTTTGCTCCGTTGATTGCGGGAAAACAGAAGTCGGCGATAAGCAGCAGCAGCAGGACAGCGCCCATGAACCAGGGGCTCCAGTCGGAAATTTTTTTGAATCCGAAGAAGAGGACTCCGAGAGCGCCTGCGGTTCCGGTTCCGGCCCACATGAGTTGTTTAACGAAGAAAGCGGTTCCGGCGGTCCCGTAGGAAGTGGAGTAGAGCACGGTGAGTCCGAACATGAGCAGCATCACGGTGATGCCGCCGAAAAGGACTGCTGTCG
>URNE01000362.1 GCA_900549045.1 uncultured bacterium
ACCTGTTCGACGAAGGTTTTGAAATGCGCAGTCTGCATGTGGGCGTCGAGGGAGGCGTCGTCTTTCCAGGTTTCGATGAATAAGTAGGTGTCGGTGTTGAGTTCGTCGATATACTGCGTGAAAGCCAGCGAATCCGAAGTCAGCGGACAGGCAAGATACGCCTTGCCCGCGAAAGCGACCAGTCCGAAACGGTCGTTGCGCGCGGATTCCACCAGCTGGCGGAGCAGGAATTTCGCATGTTCGAGCCGGGACGGCGCGATGTCGGTCGCCAGCATGCTTTTCGACACGTCGAAAATCACCATCAGGTCGCGGCCGCGCGGTTCGAACGGCACCAGTTGCGAGCTCCAGAAAGGACGCGCCGCCTCCGCGATCAGGAAAAGCATGGTCAGCAGCAGCAGGAAGATCCGGAACCGCCGCACCGGAAAAGTTACGCAGAAGGAGACCAGAATCACTACCATCCGCCTGACTTCGATCGGCGAGGATTCCTCCACCGGAGAGATTATCTATCAGCCGACGTCGCCCGTGACGGACAAGTGCATCGTGCGTCCGGTTCCGCGTCAGGCGCAGGCGGCTCCTCAGCCCGGAAACCCGGCAGCGCCGTTCTGAACCGTTCTGCATTCATCAAAAAATGCGCCGCGATCGCCGCGGCGCATTTTTTTTGCAATGATTTTCGTTTTTCGATTTGCAGAATCGCCATTTCCGTGGTAAATTGCCACTTCAGAACAATTCATCAACAGGAGGCTGAAACATGCGCGTTTTTGTTGCCGGAGGAGCAGGATACATCGGAAGCGCCTGCACCGAATATCTCCTCGACAGAGGTTATGAAGTCACAGTTTTCGACGATCTGATCACCGGACATGTCGAGGCGGTTGATCCCCGTGCGAAATTCATCAAGGCAAATCTCGCCGACCGCGAAAATCTCAAGAAGGTCGTCAAGGAAGGGAACTACGACGCCATCATGCACTTCGCCGCATTCTCGCTTGTCGGCGAATCCATGAAGAACCCCAGCAAGTACTTCAACAACAACCTCGCGAACGCGATCAACCTCGCGGATGCCGCTGTTGAAGGCGGAGTCAAAACATTTGTTTTCTCCAGCACCGCCGCCACCTTCGGCGAGCCCAAGGAGATTCCGATCAGGGAAGACGCTCCCCAGCTGCCCATCAACCCCTACGGCGAATCCAAGCTCTGCTTTGAGAAGGTCCTGAACTGGTACAGCAGAATTTACGGGCTCAAATATGCCGCTCTCCGCTACTTCAACGCCGCCGGCGCGACGGAAAAGTACGGCGAGGACCACAACCCCGAAACGCACCTGATCCCGATTCTGCTTCAGGTCGCTCAGGGCAAGCGCGAAAAAGCCATGCTCTTCGGAGACGACTACGATACGCCGGACGGCACCTGCATCCGTGACTACATTCATATCCTCGACCTCGCGCAGGCGCACGAAAAGGCCCTCTACGCCCCGAAGAGCGGACACTACAACCTCGGCACCGGCAGCGGACTCAGCGTCATGCAGATTCTGGAAGCCGCGCGCAAGGTTACCGGACATCCGATCCCCGCGGAAGTCGTTCCCCGCCGCCCCGGCGATCCCCCGCGTCTGATCGCGGACTCCACCCGCGCCCGTCTGGAGCTCGGCTGGAAGCCTCAGTTCGAGAATGCGGAAGCGATCATCGCTTCGGTCTGGAAGTGGCTTCGGAAGCATCCGAACGGCTACTCCAAGTAACACCCTCAGGGCGTGCGTGGGCCTCTCCGCGCGCCCTTTTTCAGAACCGGATTGAATCATGGCGGAAAAATGGCATGAACTCGGACCTTACACGGTCTTCGACTTTGAAACCACCGGAATGAGTCCCGTGCGGGACCGTCCCGTGGAGATCGGCGCGGTGCGCATCGAAACCGACGGCTCGACTTCGCGCTTTTCATCGCTTGTCAATCCTCAGATGCCGATTCCCCGCCGCGCAACCGCCGTGCATCAGATTACGGATGAAATGGTTGCGGAGGCGCCCGTTTTCGAAAAAGTCGGCGCGGAGTTTCTCGAATTCGCAAAAGACAGCAAGCTCGTCGCTCACAATGCCCGGTTCGACCTCGCTTTTCTTCAGGAGAGCCTGAACCGCTGCGGGCTTGCCGTCTGGGAGTACGGCGCCTACGATTCGATTGCGATCGTGCGCAAGGCGTTTCCCGGAATGCCGAGCTACAGCCTGCAGTCTCTGCGCCTTGCCCTCTCTCTCGGCGCGAATGTCACGGGCGATGCACACCGCGCGCTTTACGATGCGGAAATCACCGCGGAACTCTTCACGGTCGCGATGAACCGCCTTTACCGTCTCTATTCCTGAGCGTCTTCCCTATTTTAAAACAAAAAAACGGGCAGGTTTTTCATATCCTGCCCGGAGAGATTCCGTGTGTTTGCGCGGGTCAGCGGACCATGCAGGCGCGGGCTCCGTCGATGAGGTAGTTGTCGCCGGAGATGAAGGCGGCTTTGTCGCTGGCGAGATAGAGAATCAGGTCGACGACTTCCTGCGGTTCGGCGGCGCGTCCCATCGGGGTGGGCATGTTCGCCATGGCTGCGCGGGTGAGGACGGGGCCGGGGGAGACGCAGCAGGCGCGGACGTTGTGGGGGGCGCCGAGCAGCGCGAGACCCTTGACCATGCCGATCATGCCGCTTTTCGCCGCGCTGTAGTCGACGCTCCATGCGGAGCCGGTGACGCCGTCGATGGAACCTAGGACGATCATGACGCCGCGTTTCTGTTCGATCATGGTTCCGATCACGGCGCGGCAGAAGAAGAGGGCGCCCTTGAGGTTGACGTCGATACCCCAGTCGAGCACTTCATACGGACGGCTCTGGAAGGGTTCGGGGCAGTTGAAGATGCGCCCGGCGAAACCTCCGGCGGTGTAGATCATGATGTCGACGGAGCCGCCTTTTTCCCTGGTGAAGGCGACGGCGTTTTCGATGTCTTCGACTTTGCGGACGTCGCACTTGACGCCGTAGGCGTTTCCGCCGTTGGCACGGATGTCCGCGGCGAGAGCTTCGACTTTTTCGCCGTTGACGTCGGCGAGAATGACGGTTGCTCCCTGTTTTGCGAGGTCCTGTCCTGCGAGCAGTCCCATTCCCGAGGCTCCGCCGACGATGATTGCGGTTCTTCCGGCAAAATTCTGTTCCGACATGGTCAATCCTTTCTGTTAGGAATTTTCAT
>URNE01000363.1 GCA_900549045.1 uncultured bacterium
AAACCCGTTCTGAACAACCGAAAGGAGTTTCTTCATGTCCATTTCATACAAAGGCGACATCAGCCTCGGATTGACGATTGACAAATCCGGACAGACCCTCAAACGCCTCCTTGTCTTCTTCTGCCAAGACGGCGAAGGTCTGACCGAACTGCGCAAGCACAAATTGTTCCCCGCTCTCGGCGACGCTCACCCGGAGCTCTCCGCATTCCGCGCCTCTTCCATCCGCACGACTCCCGCCTGCGACGGACGGAAAAACAAATACGAGGTCGAAGTCTCCTACACCGCCGCTTCCGCCGCCACCTCCTCGGGAACCGTTTACAACCAGCCGTTTGATCTCACTCTCTCCACCATTGAAAAAGTCGTTCCCTTTGAATTCTCCTATGATCTCATGGACGACGCAAACCGTCCGCTCCGCCCGGTCGTCACCACGGCGGGAACCGCAATCTCCGCAAACACGATTCAAACCTCGCTTCTGCTGCGCTTCTCCTACAACCTCCGCAGTTTCAATCCGCGCTGGATACTTGAAGTCGCCGACACCGTCAACAAAAATCCGGTCAAAGTCTGCGGACTCGACATCCCCGCCGAATGCGGACTCATCAAAACGGTTGCGGCGGAGATTGTGCAGGAGGACGGCAATTCGCTGAACTCCATCTTCCGTGTTGACGTCGCAATGGAAATCGCTCCGGACGGCTTCATCCGCACCTTCCCGAACCGCAGCGTCTGCTATCGAGGCGCGAACGGCAATCCGGTCCGCATCTACACCGCGGTCGACTCCCTCGGCAATCCCGTTTTCGGAAGCGACAAGGCGATTGCGCGCATCGCCGCCGCAGACAGTGCCCCCGTGCCCGTCGATGAACCGCTCTGGCTCTCCGCATCCGGCAAGATTCTCGCGCAGCAGAACATCACGCCGGGCGCGGAAAACTTCCTGCGCTTCAAAGAGAAGCGTCCGCACTCCTGGGCTCAGCTCTCCCTCCCCGCAACGGCCGCATGGTGACGTCATGAGAGTACTTGAAGCAACCGGAAACACCATTGAGGCCATCCGCAAAGCCTGGGAACTTCGTCAGGATCTTACCGACAAAGAAAACCGGCGCAACTGTCGGAACACCGTCTCATCCCGTTCCAACTCAAGCTCTTACAGCGGATACACCGGGGAATTCAGACTCTCTCTCGCCGGAAGTGAAAACGGAGAAGACGGAGCTTTGAAAAATCTGACTCTCCGCGTCTCCAACGGACTGACAGACAATGCCGCACATGCCGGACGCGTCCTTCTCGGCGGAAAGCTCCTTGCCAAATGCCCCGCATATTCCCGCACGGTCAGCTCCTCCGAAACCTCTCTTTCCGCCGTCTTCGTCTGGCTGAAACTGGAGCTTGCTGACTCCACAATCCGGAGCGGTTACGAAATAAGCAATTCGGATGAACCGCCAAAAACAGATGGCTCATACGGTTTTCCGTTTTATGTGCTCATCGGCGTCATTCAGGGCGGCACCGCACGCCAGGCCCATTACGGACCTGCCGTCATTACCGACCGATACTATGACGACACCAAAACCGGGGAAAACTCCTGATGTCCAACGATTTAAACCTTGATCCCATAAACCGCGCCCTGCTTGGCAAGCGCTTCGCTCAGTGGATTGACATTGTCGACAAGATGCGCGAAGACCGCTACACACACCTCATGCCGATGAAAAACACCCTTTCCGATGGGGAGAAAGCAGGCTATAAGTATCAGAAACTCAAAGACTTGCTGAAATATGAAAACGGTTCGCTCATCGCCGACCGCAACGAAACTTTCCTCAATACGCTCCGCAAGGATTTTCTCATCTGGAACAGATCGAAAGACTATCCGGCCAATCAGGTGTGGACCGTTCCGTTCATCCCCGATTACACGGCGGAAAACAAGACCGGACAGTATCCAGGCGTCCACGGTTCCGAATCTCTCCCGCGGCTCGGCATCCGGCCGTGGTCATGGGACTGCCCGGCAACCGAAAGACTTTTCGAACTCATCGCACACAACGATTCGTGGAGCATGATTTTTCACGAATATTGCGATGTATGCAAAAGATACAACGCCCTCATCTCTCCCGCATTGGCATATTGTAGTACAGTAGGCAAAGTTTACTACAACCATAACGGAGTAACTCCAACAGGTGAATATCGCGAATTCAATAATCCCAAAGACTACGTTTTCGGCAACTGGCAGGACCTCACTCGCGACAGCGACGGCACATGGCGCGCCACGCGGACATGGAGCATCCGGGCTCAGATAAACTACACACCCGAATTTGACGCTCCATATCGCCTTGTCATGGCTGGATTGACACGCAACTCTTTCGAATTCAACGGTTTAGGCGTTGCTGAATTCGCGGACCGCTGGAATGTTTTCTTCGATTCCGGTCCGGTTCAGGGCGCATACACGTCCCCGCTCATAGGAACCGATCAGTTCTATACGTGCAGGAATCCCGAAGCGTTCAAAAACATCACAAACCAGCACGCTTCCGCCGGATGGCAAGTCTACACCATGCGTCTCTTCATTCTCCCCGAAACCGGAGCTTTTCAGGAACCCTGGAAAGAGGAAAGTCCGAGTTCCAGCGCCAGCAGTGTATAAAGCCGTTTGCTGTGATCCGCATGTCCCGCAAAGTGTTCCGCAAGAAGACGTTCGAGCGCCGTCCGGTCGAAAAGCTCCGGACAGTGCCGTCCGTCGAGCAGACGTTCCCGCGTCGGTTTGTACCATGCCCCGCGGAACCACGATGCCAGAGGAATGCCGAATCCGCGCTTCCGGTTCGTCCGGAGCTCCGGCGGAATCAGATCTCCAAACGCTTCGGCGAGAACGACTTTGCGGCGCATTCCCTGCATCTTGCAGTCATCCGGAAGCGACTCCGCAAACTCCGTCAGACGGTATTCCAGGAAGGGGGCGCGAACCTCAAGAGAAACCGACATCGACGCGGTATCCGTCTTCCTCAGAATATCGTTCGGCAGATAGACATGGTAATCGAACACGGAGGCGGCATTCGGAAGCGAGGCGTCAAACCATCGTTCGAAAATATCCGGACGCTCCGGCGAAATTTCAAAGCGGCAGAACTTCCGCAATTCCGCAGAGGGAAATCCGGAAATCAAGGAAGCGTAACGTCCTGCGGCTGAACATCCCGCGGCAAGCAGAAGACGCCGGATGCGTGCGGAACGCGTC
>URNE01000364.1 GCA_900549045.1 uncultured bacterium
ATGCTGCTATTCATGATCTCTATTTCTCGCAGGGCGCAAGCGCTTTGCGCGCGCTGAATCAGAAACGCATTCAGCAGTATTTCACTGTTCAGCTTCTTTTCGCGGTTCTGCCGCTCCTGGCTCCCGCAGAAGAACCGGAGATGACGTTCGCATCCCGGAATTTGTACAGCCAGCCGTTTTCTTACTCCAAGATAGTATTCACCGAAGTGATTCCGGCGCGCGCCGGACCGCGGTGCGTCTGATTTCCATTCAGATTCAAGGAATATGAGCTCATATTCCGCCTATTTTTCAGAATCGCCGGGATTCTGAAATCAACAGACGCAAGACTCGAAACTGGGCGTTTTCCGTTTCATCACGGGGGCGTTCCGTTTCTCAAAAGGACTATTTGGATAATATGACTGCGAATACCGCTGAGAATACATGCCGTCATCAGGGATTGACAACAGAAGAGGTGATTGTCAGCCGGGCGGAGCATGGTTCCAACCATTTGAAACCCGCTCCGGGGAAGCCCGCCTGGAAACTTCTTCTGGAAAAATTCCGCGATCCGGTGATCCTGATCCTGATCGCCGCCGCTCTGATCTCCGTTTTTACGGGCGCCGTGATCGAGAGCCTGGGAATCCTGCTGGCGGTTTGCCTTTCGGTCGGCATCGCTTTTTTGAATGAATACCGTGCCGGGAAGGAGTTTGAGATTCTGAACCGGGTTGAGGATTCGGAGCCGGTCAAGACAATTCGCGACGGCGGATTCGGGATGATTCCCAAACAGGATCTCGTTGTCGGGGATGTGATCTTTGTTGAGACGGGGGAGGAAATTCCCGCGGACTGCAAGGTTCTGGAATCGGTCAATCTTCATGTGGATGAATCCAAATTCACGGGGGAACCCGAACCGGTTGCCAAATCGGCCGCCGGAAGCAGTCTGTCTGTTGAATCGGGGGGCTCCGCATATGCGTGCGATCTTCTGCTCCGGGGGGCAACGGTGCTGGAGGGAAGCGCATACGCGAAGGTCGTCTCGGTCGGTGCGCAAACGGAAATCGGCAGGACCGCCATCGCGGCCTCGGAGATCACGGACGCCGTGACTCCGCTTCAGAGGCAGCTCAATCGGCTGGGAAAGGTGATTGCAGTCGCCGGGAGTTCTCTTTCCGTGCTTCTGCTGATCCTCCTGGTCGTCCGTGCGGTGGCAGTCGGGGAACTGCCGGGAACGCTTTCCGGGTATGCCAGTCTCACTGTGATCGGAACGCTGCTTTCCTTCTTCATGATCGCCATAACACTGATTGTCGTGGCGGTTCCCGAAGGTCTGGCGATGAGCGTTACATTGAGTTTGGCATACAGCATGCGCCGTATGACCGCGAGCCGCTGCCTGGTCCGCAAGCTTCATGCCTGCGAAACGATCGGCGCTGCGACGGTGATCTGCACGGATAAAACCGGAACGCTGACCATGAACCAGATGCGCGTCCGCGACCTTTTCTTTCCCGCGGGGGAAGATGTGCGGGAGCTGGTTCGGGAGGCGTTCTGCGTGAATTCGACCGCCAATCTCAGCTCCGGAGACGGCGCTGTTGAGGTGATCGGGAATCCGACGGAGGGCGCGATTCTGATTTATCTGCACGAACACGGAATTTCTTACGCCGGAATCCGCGAAACGTTTCAGACCGTCCGCCAGTTTCCGTTTTCAACGGAAGTCAAGATGATGGGAACGCTCGGCGTCTCCCCTGTTCGCGGCAAACAGATTCTGCATGTGAAAGGCGCACCCGAATTCGTCCTCGGCAACTGTGCGCTGGTGCGGGACAACCGCGGGACGCATCCTCTGACGGCGGGTGAACGGGCGCGGATTACGGCGGAGTTTCTCGCCGCTCAGTCGAAAGGATGCCGCACGCTTGCGTTCGCTTACCGCGAATGCGCTGAAGCGGAAAATCTGACCGACGCCGCAAAAGATCTGACATATCTCGGATTCGTCAGCATTGCGGACCCCGTCCGTCCGGAAGTTCCGGAGGCGGTTCAGGTCTGCCGCAACGCGGGGATCGATGTGAAGATTGTCACCGGAGACACGCCGGCGACTGCGGGGGAGATTGGACGGCAGATCGGACTCTGGAGCTCCGGCTTGAATCTGAACAAGGAAATCATGGAAGGTCGCGAATTCAATTCCCTTTCCGATGAAGAAGCCCGGGAACGGGTCGGCACCCTGCATCTGATTGCGCGCGCCAGACCGAACGACAAAATGAAGCTGGTCAAGGCGCTTCAGGCAAACGGAGAGGTCGTCGCTGTGACCGGAGACGGCACAAACGACGCTCCGGCTCTGAACTACGCCGACGTCGGAATCTCGATGGGCAAGGCGGGAACCGCGATCGCCCGGGAGGCGTCCGACATTATTCTGCTGGACGACTCTTTCGGGACCATTGCGAAAGCTGTGCTCTGGGGACGCTCGCTCTATCTCAACATCCAGCGTTTCATTCTGTTCCAGCTGACGATCAACGCCGCTGCGGTCGGCATGGCGCTGCTCGGCCCGTTCATCGGAGTGGAACTTCCGCTGACGGTGATCCAGATGCTCTGGATCAATCTGATTATGGATTCTTTCGCGGCCCTTGCTCTGGCGACGGAACCGCCGGATCCGGAGGTTATGAAGAGACCTCCGCGCGATCCGCACGCGTTCATCGTTACGCCGTCAATGGCATGGAATATTTTCGGAACAGCCGCCTTTTTTCTCGCATGTGTGATCGGATTTCTGGTTTACGCCCGTTCCGCCGGATGCGAAAAGAGCACGGAAACGCTTACGCTTCTCTTTACGGGGTTCGTTCTGCTTCAGTTCTGGAACCTGCTGAACGCCAAATGCTTCGGTTCCGCAAAATCGGTCTTTGTCCGTCTGCGGGAAAATCCGGTTTTCTGGATGATCGCCGTCTGCATTCTGGCGGGACAGTTCCTGATCGTCCAGTTCGGCGGGAAAGTTTTCCGCACGGTTCCTCTCAGCTGGACGCAATGGCTGATTCTGTTTCTGAGCACTTCCATCATTCTTTGGGCGGGGGAGCTGATCCGCTTTTTCCGCCGTGTAACAGACAAATTATCCGGACGCCATCTGCCTTTTCCATCATTACTATCATATTTATACAAAGAGTTTTGCTTTTCTGTTCTTGGCAAAAGATTCCTTATAACTGATGAACTTCTTCGATAAACTAATATATAATCTAAAACACG
>URNE01000365.1 GCA_900549045.1 uncultured bacterium
TACTTTCAAAACATATTACATCGTCGCTCCTTTCCACGGCCATGCCGCTTTCTCGCATTGACTCCTGCCTTGTTGCTGGATTATTTTCAGCTTGGAACCGGTTGGCGTGCGCTTTTGCGGGATCAATTATTTTAAGGGAGACTGAATCATGTGCGGAATTTTCGGTTTTGCGGGGAAGACGGTTCCCGATGAGACGGCGATGCGGACGGCGCTGGAGACTCTTCAGCACCGCGGACCGGATCAGGAGGGATGGCATTCCGATTATGAGACCGGATGCAAACTCTGGATGGGACATCGCCGTCTAAGCATCCTCGACCTCTCCGAAGCGGGAAAACAGCCGTTCGTCACGCCCGACCGGCGAGTCGCCGTCGCGGTCAACGGCGAAATCTACAATTACCGCGAACTGCGCTCCGGACTCGAAAAACAGGGAGCGCAATTCCGCTCTGATTCCGATTCGGAAGTCCTGCTCTGGGGATTCCGGTTCGAAGGCGAAGCGTTTTTCAAACGACTGCGCGGGATGTACGCCGCCGCGATCTGGGACCGCCGGACCGCAACGCCGCGTCTGCTCCTGCTCCGCGACCGCATGGGAATCAAACCGCTCTATTATCAGGTCCAGAACGGAGAACTGCTTTTCGCCTCGGAACTCAAAGCCATCGCCGCGTGCCCCGGATTTCACGGAGAGCTTGATCCCTCCGCGCTCGACCAGTATCTCTATCTGCGTTACATACCGTCGCCGCTGAGCATTTACCGTGACGTGCGCAAAGTCGCGCCGGGCGAGTATGCGGTTTTCGAGAACGGAGAATGCCGCACGGAAACGTACTGGCGGATCGAGGTTCCCGAAACGAAATTTTCCGGCTCGCTCGAGGACGCCGCAGATGAACTGGACCGCCTGCTGAACGAGGCCGTCCGGGAGGAGCTGATGGCGGACGTTCCGCTGGGCGCGTTCCTTTCCGGAGGGATCGACTCCTCCCTGATCTGCGCCGTTGCACAGCGTCAGCTCGGCGGACGCAAACTGAAGACCTTCACAATCGGTTTTGAATCGGCCCGCGAAGACGAAAGCCCTTATGCCCGGCAGATTGCGGACTATCTGGGTACGGATCACACCTGCGAAATCATGACCCGGAAAGAGCTGTTCGAGATTCTGCCGAAACTGCCGGAACTGTATGACGAGCCCTACGGCGACGACTCCGCCCTGCCGACTTTTCTGCTATCCGCCGTGGCGCGGAAACAGGTCACCACCGCACTTTCCGGCGACGGCGGCGACGAGCTCTTTTTCGGTTACAACAATCTGCCGGCTCTCTGGAATGTCGCCCGAATCGACGAACGGGTTCCGCGTCTTCTGCGGCGTTGGGGCGGCGGGCTTCTGCACCGGATTTTCGGATGGAATTACCTCGGCAAATGCGGCAAGGCCGTTGCGTTTGACCGCATGGACGACGCATACGGAGTCATGTCCGGAATCTTCAACTGGCTGAATTTCGAGCGTCTGACCGGACGCCCCTTCCCCTCGTCGACTTTTGAACTCCGGAAGGTCCTGAACCGCCTGAAAAACCGCGTGCCGTCCCGTTACATTGCGGCGTTTCTTGACATGGCGGAGTATCTTCCGGACGACATCTGCTGCAAAGTCGACCGCGCGAGCATGGCGCATTCGCTGGAGGTGCGCCCGCCTCTGCTGGATCACCGGATTGTGGAATTCGCCAATTCCCTGCCGTTCCACTGCAAATATGACCGCAAACAGGGCGGCAAGCTGGTTCTGAAGAAGGTCTTGGAGCGTTATGTCCCGCGCGAGCTGTGGGACCGTCCCAAACAGGGCTTCTCTTCGCCGATCGGAGACTGGTTCAAAGGGGATCTGAAGGCGAATGCGGCCGAACTTCTGAATCCGGAAAAGCTGCACCGGGAGTGGGGCTTTCAGCCGGAATATGTCCGGTCCCTGCTCGAAGATCACTGGAGCGGACGAAAGAACACCGCGTATTATCTCTGGGTTCTCTTCGCGCTGGAAATGTGGAGAAAACAAAAGTTCGCGGCGGAAAAATAAAACGGGAACTCCGCGGAGTTCCCGTCAATCCGGAAACGGAATTTCACTTCTGTCCGGCGAAGAAACGGATCGTCTGTTCCATGCCGTACGCAAAATCGTACTTCGGGCGGAACCCCGTTGATTTGAGTTTTTCGATTCCCGCCATCGAGTGCTTGACGTCGCCCGGACGCTCCTCGAGGTGCAGAACCCGGCTCTTCGAATGCGTCACTTCCATAATCTGTTTGACAAGATCGTTGATTGTGATACGGCCGCCGTAAGCGATGTTGTAAACGCCCGTGAAATCGTGCGTCGCCATGAAGACATTCGCCTCGACGATGTCTTTGACGTAGATGAAATCGCGGGTCTGTTCGCCGTCGCCGAAAATCGTAATATCTTCATTTGCAATGGCTTTTGCGGTAAAGATCGGCACGGCGGCGGCGTATGCGCTCTTCGGATCCTGACGCGGGCCGAAAACGTTGAAGTAGCGCAGACACGCCGTTTTCAGCTTGCCGGTCTGTGTGAAAATATTGCAGTAGTATTCCCCGTCGAGCTTTGTGATTGCGTACGGGCTTTTCGGCTCCGGGATCATCGTTTCCACTTTCGGAACCACCGGATTGTCGCCGTAAATCGCCGCGCTCGTGCTGAAGCAGAGCTTCTTCACACCCGCCTTCGCGGATTCTTCGAGAACGGTCAGCAGACCGTTCACATTGATGTCCACGCACTCCTCCATTTTGAACATGGACTCCGGAACGCTGATCATTGCCGCGAGGTGAAAGACGTAATCGCATCCCTCGACAGCCTTCGCGACGGCGGCGCGGTCGCGGACGTCGCCCCTGATGAACTCCACATCCAGCCCATCGAGATTGTGCAGATAGCCGGACCGGAGGTTGTCCAGCACGCGGATTTCCGCCTTGCCGTTGAAGTGTTCCGCAATATGGCTGCCGATGAATCCGGCTCCGCCGGTAATCAGAATTCTCATTTCGTTTTAATCTCCTTTACAAGCGCGTTCATGCGGTCCATCTGTTCTTCAATGGAGCGGACGAGAGCGATCTGGGTTCTCGCGCGGTCCAGATTGTGACCCTCGCGGTGAGTTTTGAAATAGGTGTCGCCCGAAAGATAATCGGCGAGGAAACGCGCGCCGATTTCCAGAGTGATGAGTTTCCCGCT
>URNE01000366.1 GCA_900549045.1 uncultured bacterium
AAGGCGATCACGCTGAAGACCCGTTCCCGGAAAATGCTGGAACGGACTGAACAACAGGTTCGTGAACATAAGTTGTCGCTTTTGACCGATGAGGAACGGAGCCGCTTTACGGATATGGCGTATGAGGCGGAACAGATGAGTTTCCTTCTGCCGTCACACCCGATTCAGGAAACACCGGAACAGCAGATCCAAAAAGTCGCTGAGCAGCTTTTCGAGCGGAGTGCCGTGCTGAGCAAAGACACATTGCTGGCGGAAGTCCAGAATCAGAATCTAGGGAACTGCAATCTGGATGAACTGCGAAAAACACTTGATTGCGTTCCGGGACTGGTGAATCTTTCCCGTCCATCCGGAAATCCGTATTTCACCACGGAAACGAATCTGAAGCAGGAGAACTATGTCATCGAAACGGTCAATGCGTTCCGCGATCTTCTGCCGGAGATCAGGAGTGAACGAAAGCCGTTCTCCAAACCACCATTCTTGTCGGGCAATCATACTGCACAGCGCGAAGCGATTGAAACGATTTTGGGTTCAAAGTCTCCATTTGTTCTGTTTCGCGGTGTTGCCGGAGCGGGCAAGACTTCGACTTTGAAGGAGCTTTGCGGATGTCTGAAATCCGGCGGTGTGGAAAACATTCAGCTGATCGCACCGACCAATTCGGCGGTGGATGTTCTGAAAAAAGAGAAATTTACAAACGCGCAGACTGTTGCAAGTTTTTTGCAGAATCCTCAGGCATTGCCGCCGAAGGGATCGTATCTGATTATCGATGAGTCCGGACTGAATTCGTTGTCGCAGGGGACGGGGATCATCAAGCTCGCGTTGCAGAATGACTACCGGGTGTTGTTCGTCGGCGACGCCAGACAACATAACTCCGTGGAAAGCGGCGACTTTTTCCGGCTGCTGGAGGAACATACACAGATTCCGAAAGCGACGCTTACACAGATTCATCGTCAGCAGACAGCGGAATACCGTAGGGGGATTGAGCTGGTTTCGGCAGGACTGGCTCTGGAAGGTTTCGAGACATTGGATCACGGTGGTTTTGTGCGGGAGGGCAAGGGCAGATACCTGGAGGAAGCGGCAGAGAGTTTTATGGAATTGACGGATCAGGGGAAAAATCCGCTGAACTGTATTGCGGTCAGCCCGACGCATCGGGAATGCGACGCGCTGACTGCGATTTTGCGCGAAAAGCTCAAGGCTGCCGGACGACTCAAAGCGAAAACGGAGCGAAACATCGTTACGTTTCAATCGTTCGGCTGGACAAAAGCGCAACTTGGCAACATTGCAAATTACCAGCCGGGAATGAAGCTCTTTTTCACGAACCGTTTAAAAGGAATAGGAAAGCCAGGCAAAATGGTCGGGATAGAGCAGGTCAAGTCATCAGGAGAACTCGTTTTGTCCAATGGTTTGACTGTAAACCCGCGCACAATCCGCAGCGCGGTTGATGTGGGAGAATCAACGGAACTTCCGGTTGCCGAAGGCGATCTGGTCCGCTTCACGGTGAATTTGAAAACGCCGGAATTCAAGATCAGCAACGGTTCGCTGGCGATTGCCACGGCGACGCCGAACGAATATAGTCTGCTGGATGCGGAACGGCGGATAACGGGAACGGTCTGTTTGCCGGAGTCGTTTCATGGAATCCGGCACGGCTGGGTGATGACCAGTTATGCTTCACAGGGAATGACCGCAGATCATGTGGTGGTTGCGGCGGAAAAGATGTCGAAACAGGCGTTTTACGTCGGTTGCTCCCGCGGACGTTTCAAACTCGCGCTGCATCTGCCCGACCGGGAGCGTTTCAAAGAGGGACTGTTGCGAATTCCGACGGAGCGTTTGTCCGTTGCCGATCTGGTCAAATCCGGTGAAATCAAAAAGCTGAATCTTGAGCATCTCAGGCAGATTCGGGAACAGTATGATCCTGATCCATATCGTCTGATGCGTTCCTGCCATCTCAAAAAAGTATTGGCGAAGCTGCGCCGTGCCGGACGGCAGGCAACGGCGGCTGTTATGTCCATTATCAACTTCAAACTTTCCGGTAAATGCCGCAGAAATTATATCGCATCACGCATGGAGGAAGATCAGAAGCAATTGCGAAAAATCAACGCACAGACGCAGGAACGGAAAATGGAGGAAACTCAGGTAACGTCGCAGATTCATCGAATCGTCGAACAGGAAAGCCCTGCGACAGCAAACGAGATAAAACGGAACAGACCGCGTCCCGTTCGCAAGGGACCGGAACGATAACCAACAAGCAAATATGGAGGTCAGCGAAATGAATTGTGAACAGCAGAAATACGTCGGGTGGGAAGCCGTTCTGACTCCGGTTCCCCGTTTGAGAATCCGGACCGATGAAGGGGAACATTTTCTCATTCCCTGGCACATGATCTCGTTAATCAAGGCAGATCTGTCGCTCAAAATGTTCGAACTGCATACCGTCTCCGGATTGCTTTTCTCCATTGTCTCCCGGGAATCATTACAGAGTTTGCTATCCCATCTGCAAGTCGAATGTGTCCGGGCGGTCTTTCCCGCCGATGGCGTGAAAATTGAACTCAGAACACCGGAAGAAGCGGGCATATCGGAGTAATTTACAGTTTTCTGCCACGCAGCGGCTTTCCCCGCGCAAGCGTATGAGAATCTTTCTCATGTTTGCGTAACACTTCCAGCGCTTTTCCTCTGGGATTTTGAGAAGCATATCGACCGGTTCGGGAACCATCACAGGCTCAGTTCTTCAATGCTGTAATCGGAACCACAAAGACGCCGTCCGACCTCTGATATGCAGCATTGGCAAGACCGCATACGACAATCAGGGTAGACGCCGGAACGCCATCTGCTTGTTTGATTTTTTCATTGACGGTCAGCAGGTTTTCTGCCGCTTTATCTATCTGATTGGCTCCGAGCTTAATTTCCAATGCACACCAGGACTTGTCCGGCAGTTCAATTACCGCATCAATTTCGTTATCTCTGTAATCACGGTAATGATACAATTCTCCATCGAAACAGTTGGCATAGATCCTTAAATCCCGTTCACATAACGCCTCAAACAGGAAACCGAAAGTCTCCAAATCCTGAATCAGTCCCGCAGGAGAAAGCTTCAATAAGGCACATGAGATCGGAAGAGCGTCGTGTAGGGAAAGAGTGTAGATCTCGGTGGTCGCCGTATCATTAAAAAAAAAAAAA
>URNE01000367.1 GCA_900549045.1 uncultured bacterium
GGGTCTGGACAAGGGGGAAACTGTAAGTAAGTTCAATAAGGGGGGACTGACTTATGAAAGGACTCACGGAAAAACAGCGTCGGATTCTCAACTACATCGAAGAGTTCATGAACTCTATAGGGATGGCACCGACCGTCTACGAGATCGCGGATCATTTCGCGATCAAAACCTCAACCGTCTTTGCGCATCTCCGCGCACTCCAGAAGAAAGATTTTCTGAGCCGCAGTTCGAAGGCGAGGAGCATTGCTCTTCTGAAACCGCACCGCAAACCCAGACATCCGAGCGGGCTCCGCGCGATTCCCGTTTTCGACGATCTGGGAAACGACCGTTCGATTTACAACGGCACGCACAAAGCGCTTTACTGCGATTCCTCGCTGTTTGAAAAAGCGCTGCACTCGGATTGCCGCACGCTTTACGCTCTGCGTGTCCACGGTTCCGGCATGGCCGCCCGCGGAATTCTTGACGGCGACATCGCGATCGTGAAGCGTCACCCGGACGAGTTGAAGAAGGGCGACATCATTGTCGCGCAGGAGAACGGCTGTTCGACTCTGAAGAGCTGTCTTGGCTGTTCGGACGGCCGTCTTTCGTTTGCGGACGGCGCCTCGGAGAACGTCAGCGAGTGTTCTCTGAAGGAGTTTCCGCTCCGCGGCATAGTCGTGGGAGTTCAGCGCGCGCTCTGATTCGTTTTGCGGACGGAGCCTTCCGCTCCGTCCGCCTGCTGCCCGCCGTTATTTCTTCAGGAAGAACATATCCAGGAAATACATCATGACGACGAAGACGGGGGCGTTGAGCATGAGGCTGTCCACAAGGTCGAGAACGCCGCCGATGCCGGGAAGAATCCGGCCGGAATCCTTGACGCCGCAGATGCGCTTCAGGGAAGATTCCGCAAGGTCGCCCGCCGCTCCGAAGAAGAACAGAAGCACTCCCGGAATCACGGGAACCCAGACCGGAAACTCATGATGCGTCACCGCCGGGAAAAGCGCAAAAGCAAAACCGACGCTGATGCAAAGTCCGCCGATTAAGCCCTCCCACGATTTGCCGGGGCTGATCGACGGGATCAGTTTGTGGTTGCGTCCGCCGGTAATCTTGTTTGAGAGAGAACCGACGACGTAGGCTCCGATGTCGCCGATCTTCGTGCCGAGAATCAGATAGAGAAACAGCATCCGGTCGTCCTGCACCGCCGCTAAAATGATGAACGGGACAATGAAGAGGATGTACATTCCCGCGGAATTCATGATTTTTTTCAGAACTTCCAGCCGGTTGCCTGAACAGAGAAGCTGAATCCACAGGCAGATGCAGAACGCAATGACCAGCCCGACGAGGAGAAGCATGATCAGAACCGGCATCACATCTTTCCAGAGCACGCCGAGGACGGGAAGGAGGATTGCAAATCCGGTCCAGAGGGGGTAAGAGGGCATATCCTGTTTTTCGATGATTTTTGCGAATTCCCGCACGGCGCCGAGGATTCCGGCGACGGCAAGGACCGTGAAGCAGGCGCGTCCGCCGTCGCCCTGCCAGAAGACGGATGCGGAAAAGAGTCCCAGAAGAATGATTGTGCTGAAGAGTCTTTGCAGAAACATGATTACTTCCTTCCTCCGAAACGGCGGTCTCGTTTCGAATATGATTCAAGGGCTTTGATGAATTCCGTCCGGTCGAAATCGGGCCAGAATGCGTCGGTTATGTAAAATTCCGCATAGGAGAGTTGCCAGAGCAGGAAGTTGCTCAGACGGAATTCCCCGCTGGTGCGGATCATGAGATCGGGATCCGGAACGTCCGGCAGATAAAGATGACGGGCGAAGAGCTGTTCGTCAATTTTGACGGGGTCGAGTTTTCCGGCTTTCACCTCTTCCGCGATTTTCCGCGCGGCGTCGGCGATTTCGGAGCGTCCGCCGTAATTGAGCGCAAGAATCAGCGTGTGTTTCCGGAACTGCGCGGTCTCCGAAACGGCGTGACGGAGATCTGACGCCGCCCGCTCCGGCAATCCGTCAATTCTGCCGGTTACAAGCAGTCTGACCTCGTTTTTCTTCATATCTTCAAGATATTCATTGAGAAATGACGAAAGGATGTCCATCAGCGCGCCGACTTCTTCGGCGGAGCGTTTCCAGTTTTCCGTGCTGAATGCGTAAAGGGTGAGATATTCCACGCCGAACTCGCGCGCATACTGGAGAATGTCTTTGACGCGCTGTGCTCCGGCAAGGTGTCCTTCGACGCGCGGGAGGTTCCGGCGGGCGGCCCAGCGTCCGTTGCCGTCCATAATGACGGCAATGTGACGGGGCGTTTTCAGATTATTTTCCGGCATAGAAATATTCCTCGAGCATGATGCAGATCGCATGATAAGTCGGGAGGTGGAGTTCCTGAATCTTGTAGGTTTCGGATTCCGGGACGTCGATGACGCAGTCGGCGTACTGTTCGCATTTGCCGTGACGGTTTCCGGTGAAGAGAATGCGTTTGATGCCGCGTCCGCCGGCGACTTTGAAGACGTTGCGGATGTTTTCTGCGTTTCCGGAGGTGCTGAGACCGATGACGACGTCGTTTTCGCGTCCCATGACGAAGAGCTGCTGAGCATAGCACATGACGGGATCGACGTCGTTTGCGTATGCGGAGGAGAGTGCGGGGTGAGCGTCGAGGAGCATTGCGCGCATTCCCATCTGGAGGCGGTCGCAGAGAGGAGCGGCGTCTTCGCCGAGTTTTTCCGACATGGATTCGACGAGTTCCGCGGGGAGTTTGCGTTTGAGGAGGAATCCTTTGGAGAGTTCGCCGATGATGTGATCCGCGTCGGCGCGGCTTCCTCCGTTTCCGCAGACGAAGACGGTTCCGCCCTGTGCGATGGAGTCGCGAAGGATGCGGTATGCATCCGTGATTTTGTCCGCGCACGCGGCGAGAGCGGGGTGGCGTGCGAGAAGGGTTGCCATGACGGATTCTGCGATGGGGTCGTTCTGCATGATGAAAACTCCTTGTAAATTTGTTTCAATGGTAATAAACCACGATTTGCGGGAAAGTCAAGGGGAAAAGTTTTTTTTCGCAAACGGGGAAGATTTTCCGGGAAGGGGGCGTTTCTGCATCCGTGGCTTTTTTTTGGAAAATACGAAAATTCTTTCCCTGTTCGCTTGAAAAAATAAGGTTCTTATTGTATAGTAGAAGACACA
>URNE01000368.1 GCA_900549045.1 uncultured bacterium
CCTCGATGCGGCCGTTCAGCAGGCCCAGATCCGCCAGCGCCGCCGCGGCCGCCTGGGCCGTGACCTTTCCGGAATCGATCAGGGTGACATCGCCGCCCATGAAATCGCCGATCATCTTTTTCAGCAGCGGATAGTGGGTGCAGCCCAGGATCAGGGTGTCGACCCCGGCATCCTTTACCTCCTGCAGATACTCGGCGATGATGAGCTTGGTGACGGGGTTGCCGTCGTTCACATAGCCGTTTTCCACCAGCGGCACGAACATGGGGCAGGCGCGGGCGACGATCTCCGTCTCCGGCTTCATGTCCTTGACGTCGAGCTTCACGGTCGGCCAGCTCTTGGAGCCGTCGTAGTCCAGCGAGTATTCCCCCGGAGCGACGGTGTTCCACGGCTTGTACGGTTTGACGGTGAGTTCCGCCGCCGAAGCGGCCGTGACTGCGGCAAGCGCCGCGGCGATGATGAGATGTTTCATTTCCTTTTCTCCTTATTTTGCAATGCTGAAATTACAGCGGTTTTTATAAAGCTCTTTTCCGTTTCCGAGCGGAAACTCCTTCACGGTCTTGCCGTCGGAATCGTCAATCTTCACGTCAAAGCCGAGATACTTCCCGGTCTTCGCCGCAACGGTGAGCACGAACGAGTAACCGTCCGCCTCCGGCTTCAGATCCAGCTTGCAGTTCTTCGCATCAATGCCCATCGTATGCAGCTTTCGTCCGTCGCGCGGCGTGATGAAGAGACGGAAATTGTTGTCCGTATATGCCTGCGGGTTGTGCTCCGCGATGAAGAGGGGATCCGTATCGAAGAAGAATTCCACGCAGTCGGTCTCCCACGGGGACCGGGTTCCGGAAACTCCGGCGTCGGTGGCGTCCTTCACGCGCATGGTCACGGTGATTGCGCCGTTGCCGAATTCAATCGTTCCCTCCGCATTCGGCAGTTTGAAACTGCGGGGAATCAGCTGATTCTCCACGATTTCGAGCGGAGTGCGGAACGTGTTGTTCTTGAGCACCAGAACCAGTTCCGGCTTCCCGCCGTTCGATTTGATCTTCCGGACCGGAATTTCAACAGGCAGAGAGCTCCGCGCGGGGATCGTGAAGCGGACAGGCGCGACCGCCGCGATTCCGCCGCCCGTGACTCCGGCAATGCCCGATTCCTTCTTCCCGGAATCGTTGTGGAGCGAAACGAACAGCGTGTCGCCGACCCGCCGCGCGATTCCGGAGCCCGTAACCGGCTTGTCAAAACGAAGCGGAAGTTTTTCGAGTTCCGTAAGGAATTCCGCATCGGAAAGCTTGCCCTGTGTCAGATAGAACGGCGCTGCGGTCAGCTCCTTTTCACAGGATTTCTCCGCGTTGCCGAACAGATCCATCACCTCGAATTTGCTGAAATCCGCGTGAACGCCCTTCTTGCTCTGATATTCCCAGACAGCCGCGATCAGCTTGCCGTCCTTGCGGAACACATAGCAGATCACCCCGTACGGGTGGCGGATTTTCTTCACCGGCTTCGCTCCTTCAAACAGACGAGCAAGCGTGTTGCAGGCGACAAACAGTTCGGAAGGAACCAGTTCATGGTAGTTGTGACCGTCCCACATGTGCGGAGTCAGCAGACGCTTCCAGAGAATGTCCATATGGAACGCGATGGACTGCCCAACGCCCTCCCCCGCATCGACGAGGAAGCGCTGAATGACGTCATCCGCAGTGTTCACAGCGTCTTCGCATCCCTTCTGCCCGACGTTTTCGCCGAGGTAGTAGAGTTCGGTGTTCCAGAGCGGCATATCCGGTTTTCCGTATGCGGCCAGAGTCGCGCGGATATTTGCAACAGCCTGGTCGGCGGGAATGATCGAACCGAGCTTGCGCGAACCGTACGGGTGAAAGCCCATCGCATCCACATACTTGAGTCCGCCCGCTTTCACACACGCCTCAAACCACGGACCCGCGTCTGTTCCGAAATCGGAAGTGATGCAGAAACCGGAAATCTTCGCCGCGGGGTCCGCCCTGCGGATCGCATCGTGCGCCGCCTTCAGATAGCGGACATAACCTTCCGGAGAAAGGAAAAGATTCGGTTCGTTCACGATTTCATACACCGGAACGCGGCCTTTCAGATGCTTCACGGTCTGCTCAATGTAGTTTTCAAAGAGATCGACCGGGGGGTAAATCACGCGCCCGCGTGCATCAGCCATCGTATTCGGAGAATCAATCCGCTTCGAAATCTTTTTCACCCATTCCGGGAAGGACTGCTGACGCCATGTCTGCGGAAGATTGTCGATGAAGCTTTCCCCCATGACGGGGAACAGGGTGATGTTGTATTTTTTGTAAAGTTCCATCTGACGGTCGAGATGCGAGAAATCGAACTTTCCGCGCTCAGCCTCCACCGCCGGCCAGTCAACTCCGCGAACTCCGCCGTCATGGTCGCGCAGAATGCGGCAGCCTGCCGCGGCGAAGAGGGCGAAACGGGTTTCAAACGGGGCGTTGTAAACCTCGTACGCGGGAACTTTGCGCTGCGGAGCACAAGTGAAGCGGACTCCTCCGTTGAACCCGACCACGGGATCACGGAAAATATCGAACGGCTTCGCCTCATACTTTCCGATCACCGCAAAGAATCCGTCGTGCGAAGAAAGCGACGCGCCCGAAACGGTGATGCGCACGCCGCCGAAACGATCCAGTTTCCACGGCTTCAGCGGAAGAACCTTTGTTTCTCCATGCGCGAGTTTGACCGGGAACGTTTCGGAAAACAGCGTTTTTCCGGTATACTCGTCGGTTCCGTTCACCGTCACATTTCCGGAATAATCCGCAACCGGATTGTAAAGTTTCAGCAAAACATCCGCGCGTTCGCCCTTCAGATAAAGCTGCTTGTCGGCAACGGCAACCGCTTCCGTCCGGTCGGGAACAACGGAATCCACAGGATCCAGGTGCAGATCATCAATATAGAACGAAGCCTCCGGAACGGCGTGAACGTCGGGCGGGCAGATCACGAGGTAATGCCAGCCGTGGCCTTCCCGCTCCTCCGTGGTGAACACATACTCAAAATCACGCCATTCGGTCCCGGCATTGCAGGTCTTTGTATACGCGAGCCATTTCTGGTCGACTTTGAAAATGCGGAGATTCAACGGAGTGTTTTCTTTTGAACTCCGGACTTTCGCACGCAGACGA
>URNE01000369.1 GCA_900549045.1 uncultured bacterium
CCGGCGCGGCGAAGCGGGATACTGAACGGAGTTTTACGATGTGGTCAAACATTTTTGCCTCGTTTTATAGTTTTCGTCAAAAGAAGCTATCTTTTGTCTATTTGCATTCGCTCAATGCGGTTGTATAATATCTGCAACGTACAATACTTTACGTTAAAGAGAAATCAAGGAAGAAAACCGGAAAACTTTAAAAAAGGAGCCAGAAAATGCTTCCAATCGGTGTTCAGATTTACTCGTTGAGAGAACTCGCCCAGAAAGATTTCGTCGCAGTTTTGAAGAAGGTCGCCGATATCGGCTACAAGCTCGTTGAGCCCGCCGGTTTCTGGGATGTCAAGCCGACGGACTTCAAAAAAATTCTGGATGATCTCGGTCTCGGCATTGTCTCCTCGCACTCTCCGTGGGCGCGCGGCAAGGGCAACCTCGGCGAATCCATGGAAATCGCCTCCATTCTCGGTCTCGACAAGATCGTCTGCGGCTACGGTCCGAACGATTTCGCCGACATGGACGCCATCAAGCGCACCGCCGACAACACGAACATGATGCAGGAAATCCTCGCAAAGAACGGTTTCACGCTCTTCCAGCACAACCACGACTTCGAGTTCCAGCGCATCGACGGCAAGCTCAAATACGAAATCTACCGCGAACTCTGTCCGAACGTGAAGTATGAAATCGACTGTTTCTGGTCCACCAACCTCGGAGTTGAAGACCCTGTGAAGATGCTCGATCTCTTCGCGAAAGACACGATTCTCCTGCACATGAAGGACGGCGTCGCCTCCCAGAAGGTCGGCGGAGACAACATGGTCAACGGCATTCTTGAACGCCATGTCGAACTCATGCCGCTCGGAACCGGAACTCTGCCGATCAAGGAGCTCATCGCGCACGCTCCCGCCCAGACCCAGGCGGTCATCGTCGAACTCGACTACTGCAACACCGAGATGGTCTCCGCGATCACTCAGAGCTACAAGTACATGACCGAGAACGGGCTTGCCGCCGGCAACAGATAATCAAAGGATTTTCCCCTCATGAAAACAACGAAAGTCGGCATCGTCGGATGCGGCATGATTTCCGACACCTATTTCAAGGCGTCGCAGAAATTCCGCAATCTCGAAGTCATCGCGTGCTCGGATATCATCCCGGAGCGTTCCGCGAAGAAACATGAACTCTACGGCGTCGCGAACGTCACGAACGAAGAGCTGTTCGCGAATCCGGATATTGAAATCGTCATCAACCTCACCCCTCCGCAGGTTCACTCCAAGATTGCGATCGACACTCTGAACGCAGGCAAGCACGCGTATTCGGAAAAGCCGTTCGGCGTTGACTTCGAAGACGCTCAGAAGGTGATCAGGCTTGCGAAGGAAAAAGGTCTCCGCGTCGGCTGCGCCCCGGACACCTACCTCGGCGGCGGACAGCAGACCGCCCGCAAACTTCTCGACGACGGCTGGATCGGCAAGCCGCTTTCCGGTACGGCGATCGTCGCCGGCCGCGGTCCGGAAAAGTGGGGACAGGCTCCCTTCTTCTACGACTACGGCGCGGGTCCGATGCTCGACCTCGGTCCCTACTACTGCACAGCACTCGTCAACCTGCTCGGTCCGGCGAAGAGCGTTTCCGCAGTCACCACAAAAGGTTTTGACTACCGGACGCTCGGTGCGGAAGTTTCCGACACCTACAAGGACACCTACAAGCCGTACGACCGCTACCCGGTCAACGTCACGACCCACCTCACGGGCGTGATTGAGTTCCAGTGCGGCGCGGTCATCACGATGATCGCCAGCTTCGACGTCTACAAACACGGTCATGCTCCGATTGAAATCTACGGAAGCGAAGGCTCGATGCAGGTTCCCGACCCGAACACGTTCGGCGGCCCGGTCAAGCTTTTCCGCCGCGAATGGGGCTATGTCTACGAGCACAATCCCGAATGGCGTGAAATGCCGCTTGCGTTCGGCTACACAGAAAACAGCCGTTCCTTCGGCGCCGCCGACATGGCGATGGCGATCGCCAACAACCGTCCGCACCGCTGCAGCGGCGAACTGGCAAACCATGTTCTTGAGATCATGCTCGCCTTCGACAAATCCAGCAAGCTCGGACAGAAGGTCATGCTGACGACCACCTGTCAGCGTCCCGCTTCTCTGCCGCTCGGTCTTGAGCCCGGCGACATTCCGGAGTGAGATTAAAAGAGTCTGTTCTCTGATCTGCGCGGAGTCCGTTTGATTGCGGGCTCCGCGCTTTTTTTATATGTGCGGCGCCTCAATTTCAGCCGAAGCAGGAAAGACCGGAGAGGGCATGCATGAAAAAAAAGAGATTGTCCCGTGAAGGAGCAATCTCCAAATATGATTTGTTGAGCGGAATCCGTTATTTCTTGTTGAGAACGAGATCGAACTCAAGCGAACTCTTTGTGAGCTGTCCGCTGTATGGAGTGAACATCAGACGGAGCTGGAGGGCGTCGGACTTCCAGTTGCGGAGATCCTGCAGAATGACCGCAAATTTTCCGGTGAGAGTCCAGGTCGCTTTCGGAGCGTCGACGACGACCGTGGTGACGCCGTTGTCGGGCAGGGCAGGAATGACGACCTGATACGGCTTGGCGGAGTCAAACGGTTTGCTGTAATCAAAGACCTTGCCGTTGACCGAGACTTTGACGCCGACTTCAGGGACAAAACGCATGAACTGCTCGTACATCAGACGTCCCGTGGAGAAAGGTTCCTCGGTCTCAACGGTGAGTTTCGCGTGGACCGCATCCGGAGATTTCTGCGTGTACTGTATCTTCACGGGAACGCGGGTGTCGTCCGCCGTTGTGAGACGGCCTTCCATTTCGGCTCCGTCAAAGACGAATCCTTTCATCGGCTTGTATCCGGCGTCGTAATGCTGAACCCGGAACGCCGCGCCCCACGTCGGATTTTCAAACGCATGGTAAACGGTTACCGCTCCCTGATTTTTGTCGAACAGAACTTTCGGCGCCTGTTCCGCCGCTTCAACAGCGGCGATGGTGAAAAGTGCGGCTCCGGCCAGCAGGCCTTTGGTGAGAGAGAAGACATTCATGAAACACCTCCTGTTGTTTGATTCATGAAAAGCAAATGTCTTTCTATATCACCTTTTCGGCAAAAAAGCAATTGTATAAAACGGATTTATA
>URNE01000370.1 GCA_900549045.1 uncultured bacterium
AACGGAACGATGAAATTAAGCAATACCAATCAGCGCCGGGTGATCATGGAAGAGCTCCGGAAGCTGAAATGTCATCCGACCGCGGACGAACTTTACGGCATCGTCAAGCAGCGCCTTCCGAAGATCAGCCTCGCAACCGTGTACCGGAATCTTGGTCTTTTAGCCGATGCGGGCGAAATACGGCGGATAGAACTGGCCGGACGCCAGAACCGTTACGACGGCGACACATCCATTCATTATCATCTGCGCTGCCGGAAATGCGGAGCGGTCGAGGATCTGCAAATGGAAAATCCCCAGTCCCTCAACCGCGACTTGACAAAGGTGCTCACCGGACGCGTCTCCAATGTCAAGGTGGAGTTCGACGGCTACTGTGTCGACTGCTACCGGGAACTGCTCAACAACTGAACCGCTGCGGCTTTCCCCCCGGCCGCAAAAATAAAAAACACAAAACTGAAGGAGATGAGAAATGAAAAAACATTCCATCCTCAAGTGCGCCGGGTGCGGAGCGGTCGTCGAAGTCCTCGATGAATGCTCCTGCGGAGAGAACTGTACATTCACATGCTGCGGAAAAGAGATGACTCTCATGGAGCCGAAAACCGCGGACACGGCAAAGGAGAAACACGTTCCCGTGCCTTCCGCGCAGCCGTCCGGCGAAACGAAGGTTGTCGTCGGTTCCACGCTTCACCCGATGCTGCCGGAACATCACATCGAGTGGATTGAGATCATCGACGGTCCGCATACGGAGCGTCAATATCTTGCGCCGGGCGGCGCGCCGGAAGCGCTCTTTCATCTGAAGCTCAAACCCGGAGTCACGGTTCGCGAATACTGCAATATTCACGGACTCTGGGAAGTTAAAATTTAAACAACAGGCTGGGAAAACATGTCATTCAAAGCTGTCAAAATCACCGATAAGGTCTGGTGGGTCGGAGCGATCGACTGGAACCTCAAGGAATTTCACGGGTATCACACGCACCGCGGAACAACCTACAACGCATATCTCGTGCTCGGCGAAAGGCCGACTCTGATCGACACCGTCAAGGCGCCGTTCAAAAAGGAGATGTACGCCCGTATTGCGTCCGTGATCGACCCGTCGGAAATCAAGGTCATTGTTTCGAACCATGCGGAGCCGGATCACTCCGGCGCGCTCCCGGAAGTGATCGACGACCTCAAACCTGAAGTCGTCTACGCCTCCGCAACGGGCGTCCGCATTCTTGATGCGCAGTTCCATATCGGCGACCGTCTGACTCCGGTCAAGACGGGTGACAGCATTGATCTCGGCGGGCTGACTCTTTCGTTTGTCGAAACGAAGATGCTCCACTGGCCGGACAGCATGTTCTCCTATCTGAAGGAAGAGAAACTGCTCTTTTCGCAGGACGCGTTCGGAATGCATCTGGCAACCGACCGCATGTTCATCGACGAGAACCCGTGGGATGTGGTCGAGCTTGAGATGCGCAAGTATTACGCGAACATCCTTCTGCTCTATTCTCCCCAGGTCCTCAAACTGCTGGAAGTCTTCCCGTCGCTGAATCTCGATGTTCAGTACATCGCGACCGATCATGGTCCCGTGTGGCGCGGAGCCGACATTGCGAAGCCGCTCGCGCTTTACCGCGAGTTTGCGGAGCAGAAGCCCGAGCCGCGCGCCGTCGTCGTTTACGACACGATGTGGGGAGCAACCGACAGGATGGGGCGTTCCATCGCCGACGGCATCCGTTCCACCGGAGCGGGGGTGACGGTTTGCGGAATGCACACGAAATTCCGCAGCGACGTCGCAACTGCCGTCATGGGCGCGGGTGCGCTGGTCGTCGGTTCGCCGACCCTCAACAACATGCTCTATCCGTCCATTGCGGATGTGCTGTGCTATCTGAAGGGGCTGCGCCCGAAGAATCTGATCGGAGCGTCGTTCGGTTCGTTCGGCTGGAGCGGAGAGGCACCGGCGCAGGCGGCGGAGATGCTGAAAGCCATGAACGCGGAGCTCGCGGAAGAGCCGCTCAAACTGAAATTCGCCTCGTCCGAAGAGGATTTCCGGAAATGTTTTGACTTCGGCGTCAGAATCGGAAACATGCTTCTCGAACGGGCAAAAAAATAATATCAGGAGGTAACAACCATGGACAAGTACGTTTGCAATGTGTGCGGGTATGTTTATGACCCGGAAGTCGGCGATCCGGACAACGGAATCGCTCCCGGAACTCCCTTCGATCAGCTCCCGGACAGCTGGGTCTGCCCGGAATGCGGAGTCGGCAAGGATGAGTTCTCCAAGCAGTGATCCGCTGGAAAACAAGGCACGGAAGCCGCTCGGGGTGCGCCTCGGGCGGCTTTATGCTGTCTATTCCGATCCCCGCTGGATTTCTCCCGACCCGCTGGAACTGGTTCTTCCGTTCCGGACGGTCGCCGACCGTGAAATAGCCGCGCTCACCGCTTCGTCGCTCGCATATGGGCGTGTCGCGCAGATCCTGAAGAGTCTGCATGCCGTTTTCGGTGTGATGGGCGGATCGCCGGCGGATTATGTCCGGAATGGTTCGGAAGAGCGGTTCCGCCGTGACTTTCATGGATTCAAGCACAGGTTTCATGCAGGAGAGGATCTTGCTTTTCTGTTTGCGGGCGTCCGCGATGCGCTGGAGCGTTACGGGACGCTGGAGGCGTGTTTCGCCGCGGGATTCGATGCGGCGCGTCAGGAGACCGTTCTTCCTGCCGCGGAACGGTTTTGCGGAGAGCTCTGCCGCCGTTTTCCCGGCAGAGAGTCGACGCTGCTGCCGTCGCCGGGACGGGGGAGCGCATGCAAACGTCTGAATCTGATGCTCCGCTGGCTGGTGCGTCATGATGCCGTGGACCCCGGCGGCTGGACGCGGATTCCGGCGTCGCATCTGGTGGTTCCGCTGGATACGCACATGCACCGGATTGCGCGGGAACTTGGGTTGACCACGCGGAAAGCGGCGGATTTGCGGACCGCTCTGGAGGTCACGCGGGCGTTCCGTTCGATGTTTCCGGAGGACCCTGTCAAGCTTGATTTTGTTCTCACCCGCTTCGGGATCAACCCTGAATTTGGGGAAAACACGTTGGAAAAGTGTTGAAAAGACAAAAAAAATGAATTTTTTTGCTGTTTTTTTCAATTTTGCATTTGCA
>URNE01000371.1 GCA_900549045.1 uncultured bacterium
GCAGCTGACGCGCGGCGTCGCATAAACGCAGGTCCAGAAGATAGCGGCTTGGAGAAATATTGAAATAGAGTTTCCAGTGACGGAAGAAGGTCCGTTTGGAGAGACCGTTTTTGCGGCAGAGGGCTTCCAGGTCGATATTTTCCTTGCAGTTGAGTTGGAAATAGGAGGCGATGCGCTGAATGCGCGATTCCATGAAGCGGTCGCGCGAATCTGAATTTTCGTGGCGGGAAAACAGGAGTTCTTCATAAAGCTGAAACGCGAGCAAATCCAGCCGGTCGGCGACTCCGTATTCGCGGGAATGCTCCATCAGCTGTTTCGCGCGTTCCAGCATTTCGCATATTTTCGGGGTGAGTTTGATTTTCCAGACGGGCGGCATCTGGAAGAGGTTTGCGGCGGTCATCGCGTCGGCGAGAGCCGTGGAATAGGCGAAATAGACGGCGTCGCGAGGTTCGGGAACGGCGTATTTGTGCACGACGCCCGGAAGTTTGAGTATCACATTCGGGTATTCGGTGCGGTAGGTGACTCCTCCGATTTCATCGACGGCGAACTGTTCGAGCGAGGAAAGACGGAGCGTGAACTCGAGTTTCCAGTCGAAACTTGCCTCCGGTTCGACTTTGTTCCAGAAAAAACCGAGTTCCTTGAGCGGAAAGGGAAACTTCACTGCGCGCGGCACATCGTCCAGCCGGACATACCAGTATTTATCGTTGCGGTTGGACTCCATTTTTGTCTCCTTTGAAGATTTAAGGGGTCGTTCCGCGTGTTCCCCGGAAGCCCTCTTGAAAATCACGTGTTTCAGATCCGGTCGAAAACGCGGACATGATCTATCTCAAAATAATCCGGCAGAACCGCTTTGTCAAGCAGCGGATCGTATTTTCCGTCGCCGCGGTAGCCGTGGCATTCGGTCGAGATCAGAATGAACTGTTCCGTTTCGGAGACCGGACCGACAGAGACGCAGCCCTCCTGCAGAAGATAGCTTCTTTCCGTGTCGTTGACCATGTGTGCGAGGTGAGCCTTTTCCGGGGGAACGACGGTGCCTATGAGTTTGCGGTCGGCATAGAAACGGTATCCTTCGGGGCTCCAGTCGACTCCGTAATAGTGCCATCCGTCGTCGGTTTCTTTGAATTCCCAGGCGAAATGTCCGGAACGCCGATAGTCTTTTCCGTAGCCGCCCCAGTAGTTTCCGCCGATCATTTTCCCGGAAGTGTATTGGAACATGTTTTCCATGATATCGCATTCGACTCCGGCGCGGCGCGGATCGGGGGAGGACCCGATTCCGGGAGCCTGAAGCCAGAAGGCGGAGTGCCATCCGTCGCATTTCGGCAGGCGGCAGCGGATTTCATAGTAGCCGTATCTGTGCATGAAACGCGGTTCTTCGAATTTGCCGAACGGCCAGAAGCCCTCGGTGTCTTTCGGAATATCATAGGTCAAAGAACCTGTCTGGAGGTGCGGAGAGCAGTAGCCGCCGTCCTTTTTGAGAAGGTGCAGCTGAAGATGACTTTTGCCGTCGAGCACAACGCCTTCTTCGGTGAATGCGGGGAACGGCTTTCCCCAGAAGTTGAGACGGAAACCCCATTTCCCGCGGTCGAGCTCGGTCCCGTCAAACTCATCGCTCCAGACGAGTTTCCAGTTTTTGTCTTCGGGCAGAAAACTGTCCGCATGGTTTTCAACTTTAAATTCTTTCATGGTGTGTTATCCTTCTTTTGATTAGAGGTTTTCTTCAAGTTCGAAAAACGGAGTTGGTCCGTGCCGGAGCGCGGCGGTGTCGAGATGAATTTCCAGACCTTCGGCGGAGTGGGCAGCGGGGAGCTCCCCGCTGCGGCTTCCATCGGGTGCGAGCGCATAAAGTTTCCAGTTTCCGGTACGGCGAACGGTCGCTTCCAGCGTTCCGGTCCGGGCGAGGATCGGGGTGTTGCCGCTCTTGAGCATGGTCGCGCGGTCGGCGGCGAGTATCATGCCGGAATTTGCCTCTTCGGTCATGTAGAGCAGAACCAGGCGGCGGCTTTTTTCGAGCGGCATTCCGTCGACGGAGGTCAGGGCGATGCAACCGTCAGTGGAGCTGTTCTTCACATCAAGGATTTTCAGCTTCTGCGCGTTCCCGGCGGTCATGCAGACCGCTTCGGTGCGCGGGGTGACGACGGTCATTTTCTTTTCGGGCGCATTCAGGAGGATTTCCCCCGTGTCGCTCTGGAAAATTCCGCGTGCAGGATCCGTGATGTTTCCGGCAGGCAGAATGCCCTTCCGCTTCATCAGGTTCACGGCCTCGGGAAGAGAGAAACCGCTGTCTGTCGACTGAATGACGTCGGAAAACCAGTCGTGCGAATAGATTTGTGCGACGTCGGAGATCGGGAACGAGAGATTGGCATGCGGATTCCTGACGGTTCCCTCTGCGGCTTTTTCATCCTGGAAGACGAGACCGAATCCGGAAAGCAGACTCAGCGTTGACTGCGCAGAGCTGACCGCTTTGTCCGCATGAAGGTTTTTCTCCAGGAATTCCCGCGGGACGTTCAGCGCGACTGTGTGCGGAGATTCCTTCACATCTCCGCGCTGAAACAGGTGCGCAGACAGAAACTGTGCGGCGCGGCTCAGCGGCGAACCTCCGACGGTGAAGCAGTGGAGCGGGTGTCTGCGTTCGTTGTTCAGAATGACGGGCTGTTCATGCACCGTTATTGCCGCATAGCCTTGCAGGGCGGAGTATGCACTGAAGACCATTCCGGCCTCATAGCGGTACGGGTTCCAGAAACAGTGGTTGTATTCTCCGCAGATGAAGGGGCGTCCCAGAAGTTTTGTTGCATTGGCATCTTTCCAGTATCCTGTTTGGACTTCGATGGAGCTGTTCGCCTTGACGACCGAGCCTTTCCGGATATTTGCGGTGGGATGATTGAAATAGGAATGGACATCCGTAATCTGTGAAGTTTGCCATCGTGCGGCGGAGTGACCGAGCTGTTTGGAATAACTGTAGTTCGTCACGAGACCGCGGAAGCCGGTTTCACGGATGATTTTTTCGCACTGTTCCGCGCTGATTTTCGCGCGGTCCATGCAGAAGAGCGCGAAATCGTTGGCGTGTTTCTCTTGTTTGGAACGGGGAATTCCCGCATCGGAGCTCGGTCTGCCGT
>URNE01000372.1 GCA_900549045.1 uncultured bacterium
CCCTGCGGACAAATCGCTGGATTACTCCATCCGCGAAGTGAAACTGCTTTTCAAATGAACATTATGAAAAAACAACAAGAAAGGACGGTTACAATGAAACACCTCATGACTCTTACACTTGCGGCGGCAGCCCTGTTCTCCGTACAGGCGGCGAACTGCTTTTTCCGCTCCGACATCAACTGCGTCAAATCCAGAATCGAGCTGGAAGGCAAATCCGATTCCATGAAAGTCGGACGCCAGACCTATGTCCGTGACGAAGACGACAGGAAGTACACTCTGAGCGTCGTCACACCCAAGCTCTCTGACGAATGGAAAGAGTTCAGCTACACCGTGACCCCGTCGGAAGACGGTGATCTGAGCATCTGCCTGATGGGACAGTGGGCGCGGACTCCGGAGGCGCGCGGCTGGGTTCTCGTCGATCACATCGACATCAACGGCGTTCTTGCTCCGAATGGCAGTTTCAAGAAGACTTACAAGCTGAAAAACGGCAAAGTCATGCCCGTCGATTTCTGGCTCAGCAAGAAGGCGTGCTATGCCGCGGAAGGCGGCATTGACGGCTCCGGCGCGATCCTTGTCAATCATGACAACGCCGGTCTTTTCGTCATCAAAAACGCGGAAGCCGGAAAAGAATATACCATTCAGTTCACCGTGAAAGCGGCGGAAGGCCCGCAGGATTAACCGGAGGTCTTATGTCCATTCTCTCAACCCGAAGGTGGAAAGCTGCGCTGATTGCGGGGAGCGGATTCTTTGCCGCCGCGCTTCAGGCGCTGACTCTTTCGCCGGTCAACATGTCCCAGCACTTCGTCGAGCCCGGAAAAAAGGTTTCGTTCGCGTTCACCGCCAAAGATGCGGATGGGACGGAGGAGCTTTCCTGCGAGATTCTCAACTATCGCGGCGCAAAAAGCGGCACTCTGATTCTGAAAGCCGGAGCGGACGGAAAGTTCACGGGAGATTACAGTTTCCCGGAGGGATGTTTTGTGCTCTCGGTTCCGGCTGCGAAACAGCAGTTCGGTTTCGTTGCGCTTCCGGATTTCAAAGAACAGAAGGATTACTTCTGGGGCGCAAACGTCGTGCAGCGTCTGCATTCGAAACTCCCATATGTCGATCTTCGGGAACTCTTCCGCATCATGGAGCGCACGGGGGTGAAATCGTTCCGCAAATGGCATTCCTGGGAACTCGAGGAGCGCAAGCCCGGCAAATGGAGCTCCCGCGAAGAGGCCGGATACGATTTCGTCAGAAAGAGTTCGCTTTCCGGACTCTGGTACTGCAACCGCTATCCGAAATTCCTTCTGTACCCGGACCGTCCCGGTCAGCGCAGACCCGCAATGACCGAGTCGATCATCCGTACCGCTCATTCGCTTGCAGGGCTGCTTGCGCGGCGCAGGGATGTGCTCGACATTTACCAGCTCCGCAACGAACCGGACGGCCAGCCGGAGCCCTCATCCGTCTACAGTTCCGACTTCATTCTGAAGTCCTCCATGGCGCGCCGTATTGCGCCGGAGCTGCTGATTTCGAGCTGCGGATTCATGTATTCGCCTGATAAATGGGAATTCGTGCTCCGTGATATGATTGAAAACGGTCTTCTTGAGACGGTCGATTATGTTGCGTTCCACAATTATGCCGCGCCGGATACGATCTGGAAACAGATCCGGGAATGGCGGAACCTGTTCGGCGAATACGGAAAAGCGGGTTTCCCGCTTCTTATCACCGAATGCGGAAAAGCGTGGCCGCGCGGGTATACTCCGACTCTTGCGGACGGCGTGTACTATGGACCGTTCGGCAACAAGCGTCCGCCGCTTGCGGATGATCTTGTTTCCGCCCACTTCATCACAGCGAAGGCCGTACTCGCAAAAGCCGCCGGAATTGAGCGGTTCTATGTGTTCGTTTTCGCCCCGCATCCGGAAAATACATCCAACTACGGACTGCTTGATTATTACAACACGCCGATCGGCGCGATGGGCGCTTACATGTACGCCGCCCGGGTCCTTTCCGGACTCAAATATGTAGGGGACGTCAAGGAGAGTCCGCGCGGACTGGAGCGTATCGCGGTCTTTTCCGACGGAACCCGTCATGTCGCGGTTCTTCTGGGGAAGGATGCGGCGGCGCGGAAGGTCCGGACTCCCGGACTGGATGTCTCCGAATGCCGCTCAATGGACGGCAGCGCGGCGGACGCCGAAACACCGGTTACCGGAATCGCATACCGCATACTCCGCACCCTTCCGGAACTCAATACTGACACCGAGGGCATGAAGCTGCTGGCTCTTGCTGCGGAATACAGGAAGAGCCGTCCGGCGGCACGCGACGTTATCATCAAGTTCGAGGGACAGAACCTTCCGAGCGTCTGGCAGAGCTACATGAAGTATCCTTCGAAACTCGTCTTCCGCATCGCCAACATCTCCAGCGTGGAGAAGATTTTTGAGCCGGAACTCCTTCTTCCGGAAGGGATCATCTGCAAAAAATCGCCCGGAAGCAGATTTGTTCTGAAACCGGACAGCGAGATTCTGATTGAATATGAAACGGAGGTGACCGGCAAGCTGAAATCATCGGAGTTCTGTGTGACGCTCCGGGATAAAACTGAGACGGCACATTCGCTGAAACTGCGTTTCACCTCATCGGTTCCGGGCAGCATAGTCCGTTTCCCCGATGACGCCGCTCGCTGGATTCCGCACTGCGAAGGCGGTTCCGGATTCATCCGGATTTCGAACGACGAGACGGAAAAAGCGGTTTGTTTTTCGATCGACAGCTCCGCGCTCGGACGTCCTCTGAAGTGGGTGGAACCCGGCTTGAAGCTTGTCCCCGGCGAAACGCTTGTGGATGCGAAATACATTATCTTCGAGGTGAAAGTCAAGCCTTCGTCTCCGCAGAACCGGAAACTTGTCAGCTACGCCGGGGCGGCGATCGCCTCCACGGAACTGAAGAAACACCTGTTCGAAGCGTACCGTCCGCTCCCGACCGAAGAGTGGAGCCGGAAGGTCGTTCCGGTCAACCGGAGCGTGAAGGATCTCTCGAACTTTGACCTGATCCGCATCGGTCTCGGTCCCGTCACGGAGAAATATGATTACTGGATCCGGAACGTCCAGGTTCAGTACTGAACAGGAAAAGACTTTTC
>URNE01000373.1 GCA_900549045.1 uncultured bacterium
ATATTACGAGTTGACTCCGGAAGTAAATGCACTCATCATCCGCGAACTCGCCGAAGCGGTCAAAGCGGGCGATCCGGATGCGAAAGTCGCCGGCCCCGCAAGCTGTCACACGGATATAGCGTGGACCTCCTCCATGCTCGCAAAGGGCGGAGCAAAGGGGCTCGACGTCATCACGGAACATCCGTACCGTCAGCTCCCCGAACTCCCCGATTACGAACCGGAACTTCAGACGCTTCAGAAAGTCGCCGGCAAGTACAAACCGAACTTCCCGGTCACCGCGACCGAAGCCGGCGAACGCTCGTTCGCCCTCTTCCCCGACAACAACCGGATCCCCGATTTCGAACGTCAGCGCGTCGCCTACAACACCCGCATGATGCTGATCGGATTCGGAAACGGTCTCCGGCAGTATTATCACTTCACCTTCACCATGGATTTTGAAGGCTGCGGCTGGAGCTTCCTGCTTCAGGGCAATCCCGACAACGGACGTCAGCCGATGCCCGCGCCGATCATGTTCGCCTGCAAAAACGCCGCCGACCGTCTGGAAAACGCCGCACCCGCGGGACGCGTCAAGCTCGGATTCAATTACCGCTGTTACATTTTCGACCGCGGTGACAAACGCGTTGCCGCGCTCTGGAAGTGGAACGGGAAACCGACCCGAACGCCACTCCCCGCCGAACTCAAAAACGCCGCAGTCTACGACGTCATGGGGACGGAAATCAAGAGCGGCGAAATCGAGCTGAACGAATTCCCGGTCTATCTGGAAACGGAACTTTCCGCCGCCGAACTTGCAGCCGCCATCCGGAAGACCGATTTGAACGCGGGAACCGACCTCTTTGACGCAAACGCCATCGTCGTTGCGGAGAGGGAAATCAAAGTCCGGATTCTCAATCTCGGAACCAAACCGCTCGCCGGAACCGTTGAAACGCTCGGCAGGAAACAGTCATTCCCCGCAATTGCTCCCGAAGAATTCGGAGAAGTGTCATTCCGTCTCCCCTCCCCCGTCTCTCTGAAGAACAACACCGTCCAGGCGACGGTCCGGACCGGCAGCGGCGCGGAAAAAAAGTTCCGCTGGAACCTGCGCGCGATCCTCGCCCCCAGAGCGGAAAAAGCTCCGGTGATCGACGGCGATCTCTCCGACTGGAACGCTCAGGCGAAGGAGATTCCGCTGTCTCTGCGCACCAGACTCAAGCCCTGGACCTCCGCCGAAGACGCGATCCGTGCGAACGCGCGGCTCATGTGGGACGACGCTCATCTCTATCTCGGCGTAACGGTCTTCAAGCGGGACAATGTGGAATCCCCCGTCGGAGTCTCCGGACTCTGGCTCGGCGACGGCATTCAGTTTGCCTTCGATCCGGTCCGCAACGCCCTGAAAGAGGTCAAGGATTACCAGGACGACGACTTCGAGTACGCCTCCGCTCTGGTCGGCGGAAAACCGGTAATCTTCCGCACGAAAGCCTCCGCGGCGACCTACGACAGTCTGGAAAAGGAGATCGGACTCCTCCGCGACGTGCCGACAGCCATCCGCCGTTATCCGGACCGCACGGTTTACGAGTTTGCGTTCCCGCGCCAAAGCGTAAGTCCGTTCCGTCTGGAAGCCGGAGCCTCCATGCGCATGAACGTTCTTGTCAACATCGGAACGCAAAACGGACGCGCCGGTTTCCTCCAGCTCACTCCCGGTATTGGTGAAAACCCGAAGCGTCCCGGACTCTTCATGGATCTCGTGCTGATGCCGTAAACAAAACCTCCCGGTTGAAACCCCTCCTCCGCATCTTCCTGATTGAAAGAAGATGCGGTGTTTTTTTATTCTGCCTGAGAAGGATCAGAGCCAGGCGCCGTGCTCAACAAGAAGAGAACGAACGTCTCGGCCGTCGAGCGCGGAGGGATCGCAGCCGCGTTTCACCGCAAGCGCACAACCGGCGCCGGCGGCCTGACCGACACTGCACGCGGGAGGCATCACGCGGGAACTCGAATGAAGCTCGTGCGAAACGGAAATCGGACGTCCCGCAATCAGAAGATTGTCGCAATCCTCCGGAACGATACAGCCGTACGGAATTTCGTAATACTCGTTGCACCCCATCCAGACCATGCGCGTGCTCCCGCCGTTGACACTGTGAATGTCGATCGGGTAGTTGCAGCGCGCAATCGCATCCGGAAACTTGCTGCGGTTGTTGAAATCCTCCTCCGTCAGATACGCGCGGCCTTTCACGCGGCGGCTTTCGCGGACTCCGATCTCCGCGCCCATCGACATCAGATGCGAATGCTTGAATGCCGGAACCTCCCTGCGGATCCATTTGATGAACTGGCGAAGCTGACGGCGTCCTTCGATTTCCGCTTCCGAAAATTCAAGTCCGTCGACTGCGGATCTGCCGAGGACGCGGGTTGTGTTGAAGTGCACCACGCCCGGCTCGAAATCGTATCTCATATGCAGAACGTCGTTGCGCTTGCAGTCGATTTCGCCGCGCTCGCGCGCCTGTCTGTAAAGCTTCTGCACCTCTTCCCAGTTGATGCTCCCGACGTCAACGCCGGAAAGTTTGAAACAGAGCGTCATGGGCTGGCAGAGTCCGTGGTCACGGTCGCCGTATTCGAATCCGCAGCCGGCAAAAGCGGCAAGATCGGCATTGCCGCTCGCATCGACGAATGTTTTCGCCTGAATCGCGGCATAGCCCGAACGCGTGCGGAAAACGGCGTACTCAATGCGACGCCCCTTGCGGACCACATCAACGAGTGTGAAATGATAGAAGAGTTTCACGCCCGCTTCCAGGCAGAGGTCTTCCATCGCGAGAGAGATCAGAGACTTGGATACAACCAGCTTCCGGTTGCTCCAGTTCGCCCCGGGTTCCGAAAAATCAAAATCAGACAGATAACTCTGCATCTGCTTCATCATGCGCGGATAAACCGGACGGTCCATCGTCTCCGCATGGGTGATATCGCCGTCTTCCGCGAAGTGATTGCGCATCATCGGAGTGATTTCCGCAAAGGCTGCGGTTCCGCCCATGCAGCCGTGCTGTTCCGCGAGAACGACTTTCGCGCCGCATTCCGCCGCCATTACCGCCGCACCCGTTCCGCCGGGACCGCCGCCGACGACCAGAACGTCGC
>URNE01000374.1 GCA_900549045.1 uncultured bacterium
TGTGGGAGAGCTTGGATCTGCCGAGGGGATAAACCTCAAAACCAATCTCAAACAGCTTTTTGTGATCGAGAATGTTGCGGCCGTCAAAGATGAACGCGGGTTTCTCCATCGAATCAAAAAGACGCTTGTAATCCAGTTCGGCAAAACATTTCCAGTCCGTAATGACCGCAATCGCGTGCGCGCCTTTCGCGGCGGCGTAGGGATCATCGCAGTACTCGACGCTGTCCTCGTAACCCTTCATGTCGAGGCGGGCGTTCGGGAGAGCCTGGGGATCGTGGATCGCAAGTTTCGCGTGTTCCTCGATCAGCATCTTCGCAATGTAGATCGCGGGGGATTCGCGCGTGTCGCCGGTGTCCGCTTTGAACGCAAAACCGAACAGCGCAATCCGTTTGCCCGAAAGCGTATTGAACATCGCTTTCGCAATGCGGTTCGCAAAACGGCGTTCCTGGTAGTCGTTCATCAGGACAACCTGTTCCCAGTAGTTCGCAACCTCGTGAAGGTTGTACTGCTCGCACAGATACACGAGATTCAGAATGTCTTTCTTGAAGCAGGAACCTCCGAACCCGACGCCGGGACGGAGAAATTTCGAGCCGATCCGGGAGTCGCGGCTGACCGCATACGAAACCTCGGAAACGTCCGCTCCGGTGCGCTCGCAGAGAGCCGAAATGCTGTTGATCGAGGAAATGCGCTGCGCAAGCATGGCGTTCGAAACAAGTTTCGACATCTCGCTGCTCCAGACATTCGTCGTGATGATCCGTTCGCGCGGAACCCAGTGGGCGTAGACGTCGACAAGCGCCTGCATCGCCTCGTGGCTGTCGGGAAGGGTCATGGAGCCGATCAGGACGCGGTCGGGCGACTCAAGGTCGCGGATTGCGGTTCCCTCCGCCAGAAATTCCGGGTTGGAGAGAACATGAAACTCAATGCCGCGCGGGTTCGACTGGAGGATCCGGTGGATCGCCTCCGCCGCGCGGACGGGGAGAGTGCTTTTTTCCACGACGATTTTCGTGGAATCCGCATGTTCTGCAATCAGGCGCGCGCACTTTTCCCAGTACTGGAGATCCGCCGCCTTGCCTGCGCCCGCACCGAAGGTCTTCGTCGGCGTGTTGACGCTGACGAAGATGATGTAGGCGTCTTTGATTCCCTGCACTACGTCGGTGGTGAAAAAGAGGTTGCGTCCGCGGGCCTGCTTGACGACATCGTACAGTCCGGGTTCGTAAATCGGCATGGATTCTGAGTTCCAGCCGGCGATGCGCTGTTCGTTGATGTCGGCGACGGTCACGGTGTAATCGGGGCACTTCGCCGCGATCATGGCCATGGTCGGACCGCCGACATAGCCGGCTCCGATGCAGAGAATGGATTTTTTGTTCATCTGGCAGACCTCTCTGTTTGTCCGGATCAGTTTTCGGACATGTAGTTCGGGGCGTCCTTGGACATGAGGATGTCGTGCGGGTGCGCCTCTTTGAGTCCGGAGGAGCTGACGCGGATGACTTTGGCGCGAGCTCTGAGCTCGTCGATCGTGCGGGTTCCGCAGTAGCCGAGGGAGTAGCGGAGTCCGCCGGAGAACTGATGGATCACTTCCCAGAGAGCGCCGCGGTACGGAACCATGCCTTCGACGCCCTGCGGAACGATGCGCTTGGAGTCGCTGACGTCGACCTGTCCGTAGCGTTCGCGGCTGCCTTTGTTCTTCTTCATGGCTTCGAGGCTGCCCATGCCGCGGTAGATGACGTAGCGGCGTCCGTGGTGGATGATCTTTTCGCCCGGGCTTTCGAGTGTGGCGGCGAGGACTGAGCCCATCATGACGGAGGTCGCGCCGACCGCGAACGCCTTGGCGACGTCGCCGGACTGCTTGATGCCGCCGTCTGCGATCAGCGGGAGTTCATCGCCGAGAGCCTTGCGGACCTGGTAAATCGCGGTGACCTGCGGGGTTCCGACGCCGGCGACGACGCGGGTTGTGCAGATCGAACCGGGCCCGATGCCGACTTTGACGGCGTCGACACCCGCGTCTGCGAGGGCTTTCGCCGCTTCGCCGGTCGCGATGTTGCCGGCGACGACGTCGATGTCCGGATAGTTTTTCTTGAGGAGCTTGACCGTTTCAATGACGCCTTTGGAGTGACCGTGGGCGGTGTCGATGACGAAAGCGTCGACTTCGGCCGCGGCGAGCAGCTCGATGCGGCGTTCGTCGAAGGGACCGACGGCCGCGGCGACGCGCAGACGGTGTTCCGCGTCGCGGTTGTAGGCGGGGGCGTCGTTCTGAATCAGGGTTTTGACGTCGGAGAAGCTGTAGAGACCGGTGAGACGGCCGTCCGTGTCGATGGTCGGGAGCTTGCCGATCTTGTTGTCTTTCATGATTTTGTAGGCGGTCTGAAGTTCGGTTCCCTGCGGGGCGGTGATGACGTTGCGCGTCATGACGTCGGCGAGCTTGAGGGAATAATCAGAGAGATACTTGACGTCGCGGGCGGTGATGATGCCGACGAGACGTCCGTTGGAATCGACGATCGGGAACCCGGAGAAGGAGTATTGTTTTTCGTCCTTGACGTTGAGCATTTCCTCGACGGTCTGGTCGGGCGAGAAGGAAATCGGAGTGCGGATGAATCCGTTGAGGTAATACTTGACTTTGCGGACTTCATCGGCCTGTGCTTCTGGAGCGAGGTTTTTGTGAATGACGCCGATGCCGCCGAGTTTCGCCATGGCGATCGCCATTTCGCTTTCGGTCACCGTATCCATTGCGGCGCTGACGAACGGGATGTTCAGACGGATGTTGCGGGAGAACGAGGTTTCAATGCTTGTTTCGCCGGGGAGGAAATCCGCGTACTGAGTGACAAGAGAGATGTCGTCGAAAGTGAGACCTTCGTGCTTGAAAGTCCCCATAAAGTCGTCCATGAAAGCATTGCCCATTTGAATTCTCCTTCTTGATATGGGCCGCATGGTCTGCGGCAAAAGAATGTTATTCCTTTTGCCTCTGAAATATAATCTCTATTGAAAAAAAATCAAGCGGATTTCATAAAAAACAAGGAAAAAATTAACCGAGGTATACTAAAACACAAGAAATATCAATTACAAATTAATAAAGGAGGGTTAACGACTG
>URNE01000375.1 GCA_900549045.1 uncultured bacterium
GGAGACCGTCCAGAAGCTCAGCTCCGCAAAAAACATCGTCGAACCCTTCGCCGCTCTCGAAAAACACGGCGAGGATTTCGCCGCCATCGCCGAATTCGCCGCGGAAGACGAATCGTTTCTGGCCGAGGCGGACACCGCACTCGTCGAACTCGAAAAAGAGATCGACAAAATGGAGCTGCTCAGCTTCCTCTCCGGAAAATTCGACCGCATGAACTGCTTCTTCTTCATCCACGCCGGCGCCGGCGGAACCGAATCCTGCGACTGGGCCTCCATTCTCCTGCGCATGTACCGCCGCTGGTTCGAACGCAAGGGCTACAAAGATGAAATCATCGACATGCAGCCCGGCGACGAAGCCGGAATCAAGAGCGCAACACTCCGCGTCGAAGGCGACTTCGCGTACGGCTACCTCAAATGCGAACGCGGCGTCCACCGCCTGGTCCGCATCTCCCCGTTCGACAGCAACGCCCGCCGCCACACCTCCTTCGCTTCCGCCGACGCGTTCCCGGAACTCAAGGAAGACCTCGACATCCAGATCGATGAAAAAGATCTGCGCATCGACACCTACCGCGCGAGCGGCGCGGGCGGCCAGTATGTCAACCGCACCGACTCCGCCGTCCGCATCACTCACATTCCCACCGGCATCGTCGTCTCCTGCCAGATGGAACGCTCCCAGCACAAGAACCGCGCGATGGCGTACAAAATGCTCCAGGCGCGTCTGTACGAAGCCCAGGAAGAGCAGCGCAAACGCGAAGCCGAACAGATTGCGGGCGAAAAATCCGAAATCGGATGGGGCAGCCAGATCCGTTCCTACGTTCTCCAGCCCTATCAGATGGTCAAGGACCTCCGCACCGGCTGCGAAACCGGAAACACCGCGGCGGTGCTCGACGGCGACATCGACCAGTTTGTCGAAGCCTATCTGCGCTTCTGCAAATAAGGGGAAGGACGGGAATCATGCGGAAAACACTCACCGTCGCGCTCGACATCGGGAACGTCTGTGTCCGGCTGGAATATGAAAACGTATTCCGCGCAGCCGGTCTCGAACCGGGCGCCGCGCTTCCGGAGGAAGCCGACCGCGCATTCTGCGAACTCGAATGCGGACGCATCAAAACGGAAGAGTGGCTCGACGTTCTCTGGAATTCGCTCGGAAGGCGCTTCACAAAAGAGCGTCTTCTCGACGGCTGGAACAGCATTCTCGCCGGCCCCTTCCCCGGCGTGGAAAAATATATCCGCAAATACGCGGAGAGCGGCGTTAAGTTCGTCTATCTCTCCGACATCTCCCGTCCGCACCTCCACAAAGTCTGCCGCATGCTGCCGTTCGCGCACCTGATTTACGACGGGGTCTTCAGTTTTGAGGCGGGCGTCCGCAAACCCGGCGACACGATGTACGGACTTTTTGAAACGCGTCACGGCATCCCGGATTTCTATTTTGACGACAAACTCTGCAACATCGAGGGAGCCCGGAAGCGCGGCTGGAACGCAATCCAGTTCACGCACGCGGAACAGCTCGCCCTCATCGGAGACGCATTATGACTCTGCGCGAACTCGGTGAACATATCGAACAGTACTTCATCGAAGTCATCCGCGAACGCCGGAAAGGCCCGTTCGATTCGTTTGTCAAAGGCTTCCTGTTCGTCGCGTCGCGCTTCTACCTGCGCGCGATCAACACACGGATCTGGCTTTACGACAACCGCATGATCCGCAACCGCGCGATCGGCTGTCTCGTGGTCAGCATCGGCAACCTCACCTGCGGCGGCACCGGCAAGACCCCGATTGTGGAAATCTTCGCCCGAACCCTCTCCCAGAAGGGACGCCGCGTCGCCATTCTCAGCCGCGGATACCGCAGCCGCGACAAACGCGGATTCTTCGAGAAACTCGGCAAACGTCTCTTCTCCAAGAAAATGGAAGTTCCGCCCCGCGTCGTCTCCGACGGCAAAAATCTGCTGCACGACTCCATCACCGCCGGCGACGAACCCTACATGCTCGCCTCCAATCTCAGAGACGTCGCCGTTCTCGTCGACAAAGACCGCGTCAAATCCGGTCTTTACGCCATCGACGAGTTCGGAACCGACGTTCTGATTCTCGACGACGGTTTTCAGTATCTGCGTTTGAAAGCGCACATCAACATTGTGCTTGTCGACTCCACTTCGCCGTTTGACAACCACCACGTTCTCCCCCGCGGTCTCATGCGCGAGCCGATCGAGCACATCCAGCGCGCCGACTACATCTTCCTCACAAAATCCGACGGCTCGCCGCGCCTGCGTCATCTGAAGGAGTTCATCCACAAGCACAACCACCGTGCCGAGATTATCGAATGCTGTCACCGTCCGAAGTATCTGGAAGCAGTGTTTGACCGCGGCCGCCGTTATCCGCTTTCCTCCCTGAAAGGCAAAAAACTGGCCTCCATCTCCGCAATTGCGAAACCCGCAAGCTTTGAGTTTTTCCTTGAGGAGCTTGGCGGCGAACTGGTTTTGAAGCGTCATTTCGCCGACCATCACCGTTACCGCCAGCAGGAGATGATCGACTTCATCAACGACGCGAAAGCCGCCGGAGCCGAACTGATCGTCACCACGGAAAAAGACGCCGTCCGCATGCCGCGTCTTGACCGCCGCGACATTGACATTCAATTTCTGCGAGTGGAAATTGACATTCTGAGCGGACAGGAGAGTTTTGACCAGTGCATTTCCCGAATCTGCTTCATGTGATCCCGGAAAAGTGGAGAAAGACGGCGGCATGGGCGGCGTTGGCGCTGCTGGCCGCGGCCCTGCTTTTCAACGCCTTCGCCGGGCTGGGCGCCGCCGAAATCCGCAACTGGGACGAGGCGCGCCACGCGATCAGCGCGTGGGAGATGCTCAACGGCGGCAATCTGCTGGTCAATACCTTCCGCTTCGAGCCGGATTACTGGAACGTGAAGCCGGTGCTGGCGTTTTGGCCGTCGGCGGCCGGATTCAGGCTTTTCGGCTTCAACCTCTTCTGAATGCGCTTCTTTCAGGCGCTCGCGCTGGTGCTGATCGCCGGAATCTCCTTTGAGGCGGTGCGGCGGGCGGCCGGAT
>URNE01000376.1 GCA_900549045.1 uncultured bacterium
AACAATTTCATTTGGAGGAATTGATAAAATGGCTGAAATGGCAACAGTTGCAATGCTGGTCGAACCCGGCAAATTCGAATTCCGCGAATACCCGATTCCGGAAATCAACGACGACGAAATGCTCGTCAAAGTCGAAGGCTGCGGCGTCTGCGGCACCGACGGACACGAGTACAAGCGCGACCCGTTCGGTCTCTGCGCAAAAGGCGTTGTTCTCGGACACGAAGGTTCCGGCGAAATCGTCAAGATCGGCAAGAACATCAAGACAGACTCCCAGGGACGCGCTGTCGGGCTCGGCGACAAGATCGTCACCTGCATCATTCCCTGCGGACACTGCCCCGCCTGCAAGAACACTCCCGCACGCACAAGCCTCTGCGAAAACGTCGGCGTTTACGGACTCTTCCCGGATGACGAAGTGCACCTCAACGGCTACTTCGGCACCTATCTGAAAATCCGCAAAGGCTCGACCTTCTTCAACGTCACCGGCATGACCCTTGACCAGCGCATGCTGATCGAGCCGGCCGCCGTCGCCGTCCACTGCGTCGAACGCGCAAAAACGACCGGACTTCTCCGCTTCAACACCACCGTCCTCATCCAGGGTTGCGGCCCGATCGGTCTGATGGTCATGGCGGTTGTCCGCACTCTCGGCGTTGAAAACATCATCGCCGTCGACGGCAACGACTCCCGTCTCGAAAAGGCAAAAGAGTTCGGCGCCTCCAAGACCTTCAACTTCACCAAATATGCGAAGTTTGAAGACATGCTCGCGGAAATCAAGGCGGCGACGGATGGACTCGGCGCGGAATTCGTCTTCCAGTGCACGGGCGTTCCGGCGGCTCACGCAAACGCGCTCAAGATGGTCCGCCGCGGCGGCGGATTCTGCGAAGTCGGTTTCTTCCTCGACGGCGGCAACGCCCCGATCAACCCGCACTTCGACTTCTGCAACAAGGAAATCTCCCTGGTCGGAAGCTGGGTCTACACCCCGCAGGATTACCCGAACACCTTCGACTTCCTCCGCAGAGCGAAAGCAATCGGACTCCCGGTCGAACAGCTCGTCACGCATCACTTCCTGCTCAAGGACATCGACGCCGCTCTCAAGGCGAACGTCAGCATGGCCGGCATCAAGATCGCTGTCGTCACCGATCCGAAGGACGCCGATCAATAATCAACGGTCCGTGACCGCTTGAATTCCTGCCCTTTCCGCATTTTCCCTGCGAAAAGGGCAGACTTTTATCTATGGAGATTTTATGTTTTCCTCTCTGTGTTCAGAAAATCCGCAAACCGAAACCGGCTTTTTCCGCAGATATCTGCCCGAACTGCTGGCGGCCGCAGTCACCATGCTTGTCTTTGCGCCATCGCTCGCATACGGTTTTCTGACCGACTGGGACGATTCCTATTACGTCGTACACAATCCGCACATCGCATTCACTCTTGAAAACATCCGTTATTACCTGCACGGCAACACATTGGGGCTCTGGACGCCGCTGACGATGTATTCGCTGATGCTGGATCATCTGATCTGGGGCGGAACGGAATCCGCGTTCGGGTTTCATCTTACAAATCTTCTGCTGCACGGATCTTCCGCCGCGCTTTTCACAGGGATTCTGCGCACGCTCGGACTGCGCAAGGGCCTCGCGCTCGCCTGCACACTGTTCTGGGCGCTCTCTCCGCAACGCCTCGAATCCGTCGTCTGGATTGCGGAGCGCAAGGATGTGCTGAGCGGATTCCTCGCCCTGCTTTCCTTCCGGCTGTTTCTCGTAAACCCGGAAAAACTCCGCTGGCTTCTGCCGTCGATTCTTTGCTTTCTGCTCTCGCTGACAGCCAAGCCGACGGCGGTCGGACTCCCGGCGGCCGCGGCGGTCTGGCTCTGCTGGAAATATCCCGAACGCTTCCGCTGGAAGACGGTTCTCGCCGGAGCGGCCGGCGTGGCGGCGGTCATGATCGGTCTCGTTCTTTTTCTCCGCTTCCGGCCGGAATTTGAACCGTTTCCGCGCTGCATCACAGTTGTCCTGCACAATCTTCTCTTCTATTCGGTGAACGGCGTGCTCCCGCTCGAAACGAATCCCTGCTATCCCTACATCGACTGGAGCGACTGGTGGATGATTCCGGGCTTCTTCGCATTCGCCGGCGGACTTGCCGCTCTGAGCCGGACCGCAGGCATTGCATGGAAGACAATCGGGCTGAGCTTTCTTGGATTCGGAATCGTTTTCGGAGTCTTTCTCATGCCGTTCACCGGCGCAGTCGTCTACTCGCCGGTTGATTACGCGGACCGCTATTCCTATCTTCCGAACCTGGCGGTCTGGGCCTGCGTCGGTTTTCTGCTTGAACGCGTTTTCCGCGAACGCCCGAACTGGATACCCCGTTTCGGATGGGCGGGAGCTGCGCTCGGCGTGTTCGTTCTCGGCTCCACGCTCTGGCACATGCCGTTCTGGAAGGATTCGGCGACTCTCGGACGCTGGGGCGTCTACTCTTTTGAACTTCCGAACGACCGTTTTCTTGTTCTTCACGCCCAGCTCGGTCTATGGAACAGCGATCCGGTTCCGATCCGCGAGGCGCTCGAAAAGCTTCACCGCAAAAACAGTCTCCCCGCCCTCCCCCGCGAGACTGAATACTCGCGCGAAACCCGGCGCGGAACGATTCAGGCGTTTGAAATGGCGGCGGCTCTGCTCGAAGGCAAGCGGCAGGAGGCTTACGCCATCTTCGACGCTTTCATTCCAAACGCCGAGACAACTCCGCTCTACAGTTTTGAGCTCTATGATGCGCGTCTGAAGGAGCTTCTCTTCCGTTCGTTTCTGGAAACGAACGACCGGGCGCGGCTCGCGGCGTTCGAAAAATGGGGCTCCTCGGTCATTGTCGACGGCAAAAATGTGCCGAACTATCCGGTCACCGCAATTCTGAAGTATCTCAAGCAGGATTACGCGGGGGCGATTCGGGACTGGCAGTACATGATCGACCACGATTCCGCCTTCCCCGGGATTCAGGACTACATCCGCAATGCGGAAATGCAGCTGCGGAAAAAAAAAAAAAAATGATTTCCGGGACT
>URNE01000377.1 GCA_900549045.1 uncultured bacterium
GATACGGCGACCACCGAGATCTACACTCTTTCCCTACACGACGCTCTTCCGATCTTCTGGAGCGGGCGGAACACGTTTGCTTTCAACCGCTGTTTCTTTGTGCGGGAAGGGACGGGATCCGTGCGGAACCATTCGACGGGCGAGCTTCACAATCTGCGCCGGGGCGGAGCTCTGTTCATGCCGGAATCCGCGGATCTAAGTTTTGAATTCCGCGATGGACTCAAATTTCTGTGCTGTCATTTCAATCTGCACATTCTGCCCGGGGTGGATATTTTCCAGAAGGAGCGGCATTGCCGGGAGTTTGCCGCCGACCCGGTGGAAATCGAACGGATGGAGCGTATGACCCTCGCGCCTCCGGACTGGTTCGGTATTTGTGATTTCGAGATGTTTCTCTGGCGGGTGATCCGCGCGCTCCCGCTGCCGCCGGGCGACACTCTTGCCGAACTGGCGAATCTTTCCGGACGCTACGGCGGGCTTCTGCGCTATATTCAGGAGAATCTTTCCGCGCAGATGGGGGTGGAGGAACTGGCGGAGATCGCCGGACAGTCCCGCGGAACGCTTTCCCGGAATTTTTCTCACGACCTCTCGATCCCGCTCAAATCCTTTCTGCAGAAAGAACTGATCACGCAGACAAGCCGTTATCTGCTCTGCTCGCCGCTTTCAATCCGGGAGATCGCGGAGCATTTCCGCTTCAGCAGCGAATACTATTTTTCCAACTTCTTCAAGCGGCATACAGGAACCACGCCCTCGGCGTTCCGGAAAGCAAATCTGCACGCGCAGACTCTGCTGCTGTAAAAAAAAGGCGGCGTCTTCAAGACGCCGCCTTTGAAACGATGCGCGGTTTCCTCAGTCCTTGAGGCAATCCTGATACTGCCGCCACTCGGGTTCGTTTGCGAAAATCCAGTGGTAGTAGTCCTTGCCCTGAAGCTCCTTCGCGGCAGCCTCATCGACGATGACGGTGCATTTCGGATGAAGCTGGAGCGCGGAGGCGGAGACCATGCTGGTGATCGGACCTTCAACCGCTTTTGCGATGATCGCGGCTTTTTCCGCACCGGTCGCGAGCAGCAGAATGCGGCGGGCTTCCAGAATCGTGCCTACGCCCATGGTGAGGGCGCGCTTCGGCATGTCTTCCGGATGCGGGAAAAGCGGGGCGTTCTGCGCAATGGTGGTCGGAGTCAGCGCCTTGTCGCGGGTGCGGGAGGCGAGCGAGGAGAGCGGCTCGTTGAAGCCGATGTGGCCGCTCCGTCCGATTCCGAGCAGCTGAATGTCGATTCCGCCGCACTCCTTCATGCGCTTTTCATAGTTTTCGCATTCGAGGGCGAGGTCGGGAGCGTTTCCGAGCGGAAGATGCGTGTTGCGGATGTCGATGTTCACCTTGTTGAACAGATGACGGTTCATGTAGGTGCGGTAGGAATTCGGATCGTCTTCCGGAATACCGATGTACTCGTCGAGATTGAAGGAGCGGCAGAGCGAGAAATCCAGTTCTCCGCCGCGGTGCATTTCCGCGAGAACGCCGTAAAGATTCTCCATGGTGCGCCCCGTAGCGAGACCGAGCGTGCAACTGGGTTTGCGGCGGATCTGATCCGCGATCAGACGGGCGGAGAGCAGGGTTGCTCTGCGCTCGTCCGGCATGATGATGACTTCCATTTCGGAAACACTCCTTGTTTATCAGACGTTGAAGAACTTTTTCGGTTCGGTGTAGCACATCATGACCGCGATCTTTTCCGCAATCTCCTGCGGCATGCGCCCTTTGAGGACGAGTCCGCCGAGAACGTTGGAGAGCGTTCTGCGGAACATCTCGAAGCGGGAAGCGTAGGAGAGAATCTTGCGGGAGTCGGAGACCATGCCGGCGAAGCAGGAATAGACGTCGACGTTGCCGATGTATTCGAGCTGAGTGGACATGCCGTAGGGCTGGTCGTTCAGCCACCAGGCGGAGCCGAGGCGGACGTTCTTGCCGAACGCGCGGGCGACTGCCGCGAGGGCCGCCTGATGACACGGTTCAAGCGAGTAGAGCACGAGTTTCAGACGGTCGTCGAAGTGGTTCAGGAATCCGCAGAGCGGCTTGGCGATGTTGACGTAGAATTCGGAAATGTCGCCGCCGACGTCCATGCCGAGCGATTGGAAGAGCGTGTCGCGGACGTCGCGGATGACGCACATGTGCATCTGGTAGACCCAGCCCGCGCGCATATCCATTTCGGCCACCTTGATCGTGAGGTAGTCCTGATAGGTGTCGATATCCGCTTGGGACATGGTTTCTCCGGCGAGGGCGCGCTGGAAGACGACGTCGGCTTCCGCGAGCGTGGCGTTTCCGGGAAGCGGATGCGGGGTGTCGTGATCGCTGGCGCGACAGCCTTTTTCCGCGAAGTAGTCGTGGGATTTCTGGAGCGCCTCCACAAGTTTTTCCACGGAGTCGATTTCGATTCCGAAGCGTTCTCCGAGCTTGGCGACATAGTCGCGGAAGCCGGGATAGTGAATGCGCATCGCCTTGTCGGGACGCCAGGTCGGGCGGATGACGATGCGTCCGGCCTTTTCGTTGATGGCGGTATGATATTCAAGGGTGTCGACCGGGTCGTCGGTGGAGCACATGACTTCAACGTTCATCGCCTTGAGGAGGGCGAGGGGCTTGAAATCGTCGGTTGCGAGCTTGGCGTTGACTTCATCCCAGATGCGTTCTGCGTTTTCGGAGCAGAGCACGTCGGTGATGCCGAAACGTCTGCGGAGGTCGAGATGAATCCATTCGAATACGGGGTTGCCGGCGATTTCCGGCATGACGCGGGCGAGCTCCATCCACTTTTCTTTCGGGGAGGCGGAGCCGGTGATGCTGTTTTCGTCCACGCCGCGTTTGCGCATGACTTCCCAGACGTAGTGGTCGGTTGCCGCGAACACCTGCCAGGCATTGGAATAGTTTCCGTTTGCGGCGATTTCTGCAACGTCGGCGTGGTTGTGCGGGTCAATGATCGGCAGATCTTTCACTGCGTTGTAGATGGCGACGGCGGAATCGCTTTCCAGCAGGTACTTGTCATCGAGGA
>URNE01000378.1 GCA_900549045.1 uncultured bacterium
CTGCTTTCTGAAATTGTCAAACAGCTTTTCCCGGTGCGCAATCAGAAGCGCGCCTTTTTCATGAATGGTTTTCTGATACAGCTTCAAATAGAACGGATCGTTCGCTTCGCACATCGGCGGACGGGCCGGCGAGTAGTTTTCGACGACGCACGCGTACCAACGGTCCCCGACGACAACCGGAATGGGTTCCGCGCTGTGGCGTTTCCAGAATTCATATGCCGGATTCACGATCGCTTCGGGTTTCGCATGAATCCGGATCCGCGTGCTGAACAGCAGATCCGCCGTGGTTCCGATGAAGAGACCGAGAGTCAGAAGCGTCAGCAGCAGATAAAGATGTTTGAACACGGTCCGGTCGATGACAAACGGAAACGCCGCAACCGCGGCGATGCCCGTCCATGAAGCAAACGTGCAGAACCACATGAGAATCACACCGTTGCCGGAAAGGGCGATCAGGAAGAAGAGAGCGGACGGAATCAGTGTAAGAATGAGCGCCGTGGCGAGGAGCTTTTTGTTTATCGTTTTGCGGACCCGTTCCCGGAAGCGTGGAAACAGCGAGAGAACGAGCGCGATTCCCTGTACCGCAAACGGGTAAAGCGCGGTTCCGAGGACGACCAGGGGAAGAAAGGGTTTCGATTCGTCTTCAACCCGGTGTTCCACGTGCAGAAGACAGACGAAGTCGTTCCGGGCAAGCCAGACGAGGTGCGGCAGAAAGACCAGAAATCCCGTCGCCGCGGCAAGCCACGGACCTTTCGTGAAAAACTGACGGCGGTATTCCCGCCGGAGCAGGAAAACGGTCAGGAAGCCGGCGAGATGCAGGAGAAACGTGTATTTGTTGAGCAGACCGAGTCCGCAGATGGCGCCGAACAGAAGCCAGTGTCCGGTGCGCCGGTCGCGCAGCGCCGAGAAAAAGTAATATGCGGCGGCGGGAGCGAGGGCGATTTCAACAAAATAGGTGCTGAATTTTGTTTCGGAAGGGTTGTAGTAGAAGAGAAAAAAGAGGAGCAGTGCCGCGGCCGCGGCGGAATATTCGTCAAGGAACAGTTTTGCGAGCCGGAAGACCTGCCACGCGCCGAACATCAGGCAGCACTGGGCGGCGAGATACATGCTCCAGTCCGCGTGACCGGAGAGCGCGGAGAAGAACCAGCCGAGCCAGCCGGAAAGCGGCGGGTGCTTGGAATGTCCGAGCGTCCCCTCCGCTCCCCATGCGATTGTTTCGAGAATATCGAGTCCGAGAATATTCTGCAGCAGAGAACACTGCAGCGTCCACGCGAGTGCGGCGGCTGTCATGAAGATCAGCAGGGCGAGCGCGGGACGTTTCCAGAGTGCGGAGAAAAAGCCGTTTTTCCCGTCGTTCATCGTCACTCGATTCCGAGGAACTTTTTCGCCCGGTCGAGGAATGAGGCATATTTCGGATAGGCGTCGTTCTTCTGTTTTTTGCCGGAGAAAGTTTCCGCATACTGGTTCAGCAGATCTTTCTGTTCCTGCGTGAGTTTTTTCGGAACTTCAACGAACAGGGTGACGAACTGAGTTCCGCGTTTTCCGCCGCGCAGGGAGGGCATTCCCTTGCCCGGCATGGTAATGACCGTACCCGTCTGGGAACCTGCGGGAATCTCCAGCTCCGCCTTGCCGGAGACGGTAGGGACGTCAATCTTTCCGCCGAGCGCGGCCGTGACGAAGTCGATCGGGATTTCGCAGTGAATATCGTCGCCGTCTCTCTGGAAAAGCTCGTGGTCGCGGACGGAGAGGACGACGAAGAGGTCGCCGTTGTGTCCTCCGCGCAGACCGGGTTCGCCTTCGCCCGCAACACGCATCCGCGTGCCGGTATCGACGCCCGGCGGAATGCGGAGATGAACTTTGCGTTTGACGCGCGAGGTTCCCGCTCCGCCGCAGTCCGGACACTTCTTTTCCGGTATTGAGCCTTCGCCGTTGCAGACGGGGCATGTGTGCATGACGGTGAAGAAACCCTGGGACACGCCGACCTGGCCGCTGCCGCCGCAACGTCTGCAGGTCTGTTTGTGATAGCCTTCCGCGCAACCGGAGCCTTTGCAGGTTTTGCAGGCTTCCATGCGGGTGAATTCGATATCCTTGTCGACTCCGAGGACGGCGTCTTCGAGGTCGATTTCGAGGTTGTAACGCAGATCGTTTCCCTCCTGCGGCGCATTGGGGGAGCGGCGTCTTCCGCCGCCTCCGAAAAAGCTGCTGAACGGATCGTCTCCGCCGCTGCCGCCTCCGAAGAAGCTGTTGAAAATATCGAACGGATTGCCTGCGCCGGAGGTTCCGCCTCCGCGCAGACCGTCCTCGCCGTAACGGTCGTAGAGCTCGCGTTTCTGCGGGTCGCTGAGAACCTCGTAGGCCTGCGAGATCTGTTTGAACTTTTCGGCCGCTTCCGAGTCGTTCGGATTCTTGTCCGGATGATATTTGATGGCAAGTTTGCGATAGGACCGTTTGATTTCGATCTCTTCCGCAGTCCGTTCAACCCCCAGGATTTCGTAGTAGTCCGCCATGTCAGATCTCTTTTTCGACGCCGAGGGTCATGAGGTCGGCGGCGCGTTTCGCGAACAGCGCGGGATCGGCGATCGGGCTTCCTTCCGCAAGGAGCGCCTGATCATACAGCATGTCGGCGAATTCACCGAGCTTCGGATTGTCCGGAGTCTTCTCCACAAGTTTTGTCATGGCCGCAATCAGCGGGTGCGACGGATTCAGTTCGAGAATCCGCTTGAAGGTCTGCGCGTTCTTGTCGAGAGCTTTCATGATGCGCTGCATGTATGGGCTGGGATCGTAGTCGTCGCCCGAGAGACGCGAGGCGCTTTCGGTGAGGGCTCCGGAGAATTTGACGTCTTTGACCTTGTCCTTCAGGAGGTCTTTGAGTTTGCCGAGCAGGTCCTTGCCGCCTTTTTCCTCGGAAGCCTTCTTCGCATTCTCCTCCAGCTCCTTCGCGATTTTGGAATCGTTGTCCAGTTTCGCCTTGGAGACGGAGACGAGATTTTTGCCGTCGAATTCGGGCATCGCTTCAAGAACCCATTCGTCG
>URNE01000379.1 GCA_900549045.1 uncultured bacterium
AGACCATGGGTTATCTCTCCCGCTTGACGGTTGTTCTCATTGCCGTTTTCTTTGTCGTGACTCTCGCGTTGGCCGCAGTGTCCGGCCATCGTCAGAAGGTTTCTGCCGCCGCGTCGTCCAGTGCGGCTCTGAGTGCCATCGAGACAAAAGCGGCTCCCGCGGCAACGGAAAAAGCAGAGAAAAACGCTCCGGAAGCGAAAAAATAACAGATTTTTTTGCTGTTTGTGCCTTGTTTTTTTAAAAATTCGCTTGCATTTTTCGTGAATGCATATTAGAGTTTTTCAGCAGGCCTTTCCGGAAGTGCCGGAACCGGATGAAATTTAAAACACAGGAGTTTGAAAAATGCGCTTGAAAGATCAGCTGATGTTCGTTGGAATGCTGATACTTGCTCTTTCCTTTGCCGTCTGCGCACAGGATCGACAGGTGATAGATAAAAAAAGTATAACATGCAAGATGGACTTTTTCGAAGCTCCTACGCTCCCGATAACCGGCGGCATACAGGTTTCTCCCTCTTCCGGAACGAAGTGGCTCACTCTTCAGATTTTTTATACGCCCACGCTCAGTTATGAGGCCGGAAGCGGCAAGCGGCTGCGCTGGCTTGACGATCTTTCCGTTTCCGCCCACATCATCGCCCCTGCCAAAAAGGAATACGGTGGCAGCGTCCTTCTTTCCGGAACCCAGGTTCTCTGGAGCGTTGCGGAAGACGGACAGACTCATCAGGTTTTCTTCGCTGTTCCCCCGCAGATTTTCAGACGCTACTGTGAACTCAATAAATTTTCCAGAAGCGTAGCCCAGTCCTTCCCGGTCATGGTGGAATTCCGGAACAAGAACCAGGTTCTTCTGGCCCGTTACATTCATTCTCCGAAAAACATGAAAAACGCCGGTCGCGCCTTCCAGCGGATCATGAGCTCCAATGTAGGCTTCATGAAATTGCCTTCCGCCATTCTTCCGAAAGACCGCACTCCGTGGAATCTGGTGGAAGTCGATGCGTTCGATCTTTCCAAAAATACCGTGGAAGGGAAGTGACCTATGGGCAAAAACAATTCTACCGTTCTTTGCATTGATATCGGTTCGGATACTCTGAAAGCTGCTGAGTTCGCCTACTCCCATGAAGGAACGATGGACCTTGTGAATTTCGAGTTCATAGATTTCGGCTGCACGGATGTCGTTGCGCTCGAATCGCAGGAAACCTCGGTGGAGATGCTTCTCTCGCTCAAAAAGCTTCTCGCGGAGAACAAATTTACTTCAAAGCTCGTGAATGTTTCGCTTTCCGCCCAGAGCGCTCTGATCCGCTTCGTCAAGCTTCCCGCTCTGACCGACGATGAAAACAAGATCAACCAGATCATAGAGTTCGAGGCGAAACAGAACTCTCCGTTCCCGATGGACAAAACCGTCTGGGATGCGCAGATCGTCGGCGTTTCGGAAGATTCGACGGAAATCGACGTCATGATCATCTACGTTCGCAGCGAAGAGGTTGAGAGCGTCGTTAAACTGATTCGCGAATCCGGCCGGAAGATCGGCAACATCGAGGTCGCTCCGACCGCCGGGTACAACGCGTGCCGCGCGAACATGGTCGGAGAGAACGCCTGCGAGATGATTCTGAATATCGGCGGACACTGCTCGACTCTTTCGTTTGTGGACAGCGGCAAGCTGTTTGAGCGTACGATCCCGATTGCCGGCAACTCCATTACCCAGCAGATCAGCAAGGAATTCGGCATCTCCTTCAAGGAGGCGGAAGATTTGAAACGCCGTCATGGTTTCGTCGCTCTCGGCGGCGCGTATGAGGATCCCGATTCCGAGGTGGCCTCGATTGTTTCCAAAATCGTCCGCAACCAGATGACGCGTCTGCACGGGGAAATCAGCCGTTCGATCAATCTTTACCGTGCTCATCAGAAGGGCAACAAGCCTGAAAAACTTTATCTCGCGGGCGGAAGTTCCGTGATGGAATATATGCCGCGTTTCTTCGAAGAAAAACTGAAGCTGCCGGTGGAATATCTGAACCCCTTCCAGATCGTTTCAGTCTCTGAGGCGATTCAGGAACCGCTTGCCGAGCTCGCTCACCTCTATTCCGAAGTGATCGGTCTCGGTCTCCGCAACGTCGGTGTCTGTCCGGTTGAAGTTTCGCTCGTTCCGGAATCCCTTCGCAGAGAGCGCATCGCGAAGCAGAAAGATCCTTATTTCTATGCCTCGGCATTTGCGCTTCTGCTCTGTCTGGGCATGACCTACTGGAGTTTCTCCAAACAGTATGAGACGGTTCATCAGGATGAAATCCGTGCGAACCGGGAAGCGGAGAAAACGAAACTCGCAACGAAGCAGGTTGATTCCGCCTACCGGAAACTCAACAGCTCTGTAGGCGATTTTCAGCAGGCTCTGGACATGCTGAAAGAACGCGATTTCTGGCCGGAACTTTTCAATAAGACCCAGGCGGCCGTTCCCGCGGAAATCTGGTTTTCCTCGATTCATCCGATTTCCGGTTTGAGCACTGCCGCCCGGAAGTCGAAAGTCGCGGAAGTCCCGCAGGAAGGCGGGTTCGGCGGATTCGGCGGGTTCGGCGGATTCGGCGCGCGCAGAGAGGCCGAAGCTCAGAAAACGGCGGAGCAGGAATACAAGTGGATAGAGTTCAATGGTTATATCCGCACGAATACCAAAGACAAAGATCCCGCCCAGGTTTACAATGAATTCAAGGCCCGCCTTGAGAAAACCGGTCTTTTCAAGCATTTCTCGATTGCCGATGGCGACCGCATGATTCAAAACTTCAAGCTTGCTCCGAGCGGATCGAACATCTCTTCGTTCCGGATTGAAGCGGAACTGCTCACCCCGATAAAGAGATAAGGATGGAGAACGCCTAAAATGAAAATCCCCGTAAGAAACATTCCCCTGCTTGCAGTCCTCTCTTTGACGGCGCTGGTCTCTGTTTACCTGATTTATCTCGTGGTTGTGAAGCACTCCCAGGTGGCGGAAGTCAACGCGAAGATCGCTGAACATAAAAAAATTCTGGAAGATGCGAACCGCAGGA
>URNE01000380.1 GCA_900549045.1 uncultured bacterium
CCGTATAACGAATAATAGCAAGAGGCAAACGGCTTAGCATGAAAAAGGCATCTGTGATCATCGTTGGAGCGGGCGGGCGCGGAACCATCTACTCCAATCACTTGAAAACTCTTTCCGACCGCGCCGAAGTCGTGGCGATTGCGGAGCCGCGCGATTTTTTCCGCGAGCGTGTTGCCTGTACTCATAACATCCCGCCCGAAAACCAGTTTCGCGACTGGCACGACCTCCTGAAGCGTCCGAAATTCGCCGACGCCGTCATCATTGCCACGCAGGACCGGATGCATCTGGAGCCCGCGATCGCTTTTGCCGAGCGGAAGTATGACATTCTCATCGAAAAGCCGCTTGCTCCGACTCTTGAGGAGTGCCGGACCCTGATCGCCTCCGCCGAGGCGAATGACATCATCATGTCCGTCTGCCACGTGCTCCGTTACACCAACTTCACCCGCACGCTCAAAAAACTGATCGACGGCGGCCGTGTCGGGCAGGTGATGAGCGTTCAGCATCTGGAACCGGTCGGCTACTGGCGTTTCGCTCATTCCTATGTGCGCGGCAACTGGAGCCGCGAAGAGGATTCCTCCTCGGTTCTGCTTGCGAAATCAATACACGACCTCGACTGGCTGCGCTACATCGTCGGAGCCGCTCCAAAACAGGTTTCATCGTTCGGTTCGCTGATGTTTTTCCGCAAGGAAAATCGCCCGGAAGGCGCGGCGGACCGCTGCCTGGATTGCAAACTGGAACCGGAATGCCCCTATTCCGCCCCGCGCTTCTATCTGGAACGCATCCGTTCGGGCAACATCGGCGCCTACGTGGAATCGGTTGCCGGCGACGCGACGGAAGAGAGCGTTCTGCGTCAGCTCCGCATCGGCCCCTACGGACGCTGCGTGTTTGCGTGCGACAACGATGTCGCGGATCATCAGGTGGTGAACATTGAGTTTGAAAACAGTGCGACGGCGGTGTTTACGCTTGCCGGCTGTTCAAAATACGGCGACCGCCGGACCACGGTTTTCGGTTCGCTCGGCGAGCTTTACGGCGATGGCGAGACTCTGCGCTGTTACTCGTATCTGACCGGAAAAACGGAAGAGATTCCGATTCCGCCTCCGGAAATTCCGGATCATCACGGCGGCGGCGATTACAATCTGGTGCGTTCGTTCGTCGACGCGGTCCTGACGCGCAATACATCGGAGATTGTCACCGGTCCGGAGATTTCCCTGGAGACCCACTATCTGGTTTTTGCGGCTGAAATCGCGCGCAAGTCCGGATCGGTTGTGAACATGAAGGACTTTTTCCGCAAAACCGGGGTGGAAGGACTTCTGCATCATACCCGTCAGAATCCGTAACTGACCGCGAGCGCCGACTCTTTGTAAAGGATTGCGCGCGTTTCCTCCCTGCTGTCGTGCGCGCGGATCGAGATGCGGAGCTGCGACTGATTTTCATTGAACTCCGCCCGCCGGAGCTCCGGATTGAAAAAACGTTTTCCGATCAGCATCTTCGGTATGGAGATGATGTCCCTGTTGTAAAGTTCAAGCTCGTAATGGTCTTCAAAGATCGCGACCTTCCGCAACACTTCCCGCATGATTTTCTGCCGCCGCTCGATTGGAAGTTTTGCCCATGCCGCATGCGTGGCGACCCGTTCCGCGGAACCGCAGCCGGGGAGAGCCTCCACCTCCTTTTCAAGCATTTTGAGTTCCTCATGCAGGGCCGCCTGTTGCCGTCCGGCGTTTTCAAGGGAGCTTTTCACGGTTTCAAACAGCATGAAGTTCCCTTCAAGCGTCTTGCGGATGGAATCGAGAATGCGCGAGACGTTTTTCAGTGCGGCGCGCTTTTCGCACAGCAGCGTTTCGAGCTTGATGCGTTCAAAACTGACTCCGGTGTGGAGAAAATAGAGCATCCCGAACGGCGCAATGAGCGGTTCGAGGCCGAACTGGCGGTCGTTGGTGTCGATGAGCGCGCTTCCCCGGCAAGGGGTGACCTGCAGGCATTCCGCGTGACGCTGGCAGATGTAGTACTTGTCCGCGCGTCCCTTGCGGTTCGCCTGCGGTTTCATGATTCCGCCGCAGTATCCGCACCGGACGAGCCCGCTGAGGAGATATTTCCGTCCGTTGAATTTTTCTTTTCGCGGATAATATTTCTGCTGCAGCATCTGGACTTTTTCCCAGTCGGCGCGTGACAGAACGGGCTTGACGACGGCGGGGCAGGGGATGAGCTCTCCTTCGGAATCGGGCATGAATCCGCAGTATTTCGGGTTGTTGAGAATCATGTTGATGCGCGCGGGCTTGACCGTTTTCCGGGAGTGTGCCCCGAGTTCGCGGCAGATTTCATTTTTCCCTTTGCCCGCGAGGAAATCCTGAAAGACTTTGCGGACGACGGCGAATTCATTTTTCTGCGGGGTGAGCATCTGCTGTCCGCGAACTTTGGAGAAGACGTAGCCGTAAAGCCTGTGAAATCCGATCATGACTCCTTTGTTGCGTGCGCTGACGAGTCCGCGCACTGCGTTTTTTGCTTTTTCCTCTTTTGACTGAGTTTCAACCGCGCTGATGATTTTGACTCCGATGTCGCGCGGATTGTAGGGCTTGCCTCCGACATAGGTCTTGACTTCCATGGATTCAAGCCAGTTCCAGATATTGCTTTCATTCGTGGGAATGATGGTCGCGCGGACAAGACGGGTTGCGGTGTCGAGAAGGAGAATGTCGCCTTTTTTGATGTTCCGGAAGATGAATCCGAGTCCTTCGCGGAAGACCGGTTGACGGTTCGTCGCGGCGTGAGCGCTGAAATACTGCTGCAGCGCGAGATCGAGTTTATAGCATTCGCGGAAGAATTTTGTATCGGGATAAGAGTATCCGGTGATATTTGCGTCCCAGTCTTCCCAGTCGATGTGCAGTCCGAGGCTTTGAGCTGTTTTCCGGTTTGCTTCGAGTTGGTCCGCGATGCTTGCGCTCTCCGATTCATCGCCGCTGGATTGCCTTGCGAAAGAGAAGACTGCGGTTCCCTGAGGATGAAAGAAGAGTTT
>URNE01000381.1 GCA_900549045.1 uncultured bacterium
ATGAAATTTCTGATTTCGTTTCTGCTGTTTTTAACCGGGATTGTGCTGGGGCTTGCCGCGGCGGGCGCCGGGCTGATTCTGGCTGCATCGGGTGCGGCGCAGGGCTGGCGCGCGGCGGGGATGTCTCCCGGATTCTGGGGGTACATGATGCTTTCCGCCGCAAACGCGATGATGTCGATCGGGATCATCCTTTCGCTGGTTTCGGCGGGGAGCGCGGCGTGTCTGTGTCTTCTGAGTTTCGTATTTAAAAGCTGGAGCCGCGCGATTGTCGCCGGGGCGATGTGCGCCGGATCGGTCTGCGTATGGTTCTATTTACTGGAGTGCAGACTATGAACCATTTCCGGATCGGGAGCGGATACGACGCGCACCGTTTCGCGGAGGGGCGTCCGCTTATACTCTGCGGTGTGACGGTTCCATATGACCGCGGGCTTGCGGGGCACAGCGACGCCGACGCCGCCGCTCACGCGCTGACCGACGCCCTGCTTGGCGCACTTGCGCTTGGAGACATCGGCAAGATGTTTCCGGATTCCGATGAGCGTTTCCGCGGGGCGGACAGCATCGTTCTGCTGAAGCGGGCGTTCGCGCGTCCCGAATTCGCGGAGTGGAGCATTTCCAACATCGACATCACGATCGTTGCGCAGCGTCCGAAGATTTCCCCGTTCACCGCCGCCATGCGGGAACGGATTGCGGAGGCGCTCGGCATTGCGGCCGGTCAGGTTTCCATCAAAGGCAAAACAACGGAGGGCATGGGCTTCTGCGGACGCGGCGAAGGCGTCGAAACTTACGCAACAGTCCTGCTCGAAAGAAAGTGAGTATTGATATGATTGAAAACGAAATCCGCCAGATACTTCTCGACCTCGGCGAGGACCCGGAGCGCGAAGGTCTGCTCAAGACCCCTGAGCGTGTCCGCAAAAGCCTTCAGTTTCTGACGCGCGGCTACAAGCAGAATATCGACGAAGTGATCAACGGCGCAATTTTCCAGGAGGACTGCGACGATATGATCATTGTCCGCGACATTGAATTTTACAGCATGTGCGAACATCACATGCTTCCGTTCTTCGGCAAAGTGCACCTCGGCTACGTTCCGCGCGGCAAAGTCTTCGGAGTCAGCAAACTGGCGCGTCTGGTGGACGTTTTCGCGCGCCGTCTCCAGATTCAGGAACGCATGACGCGGCAGATCGCGGCGCAGATCATGGAGAGCATCATGCCGGAAGGCGTCGGCGTCGTGGCGGAAGCACAGCATCTCTGCATGCTCATGCGCGGAGTGGAAAAACAGAATTCCGTCATGAAAACCTCCTGCATGCTCGGCAGCTTCCGGCGCGAGGAGGCAACCCGTCTTGAATTCCTCAAGCTGATCAAGGGGTGAGTTATGCGCCTTCTGATTCAGCGCGTCGCAAAAGGATCGGTTGCCATCGACGGCGAAGTGGTTGGACAGACCGGAAAAGGGCTTGTCGTTCTGGTCGGCGTGACGCATACGGATACCGTTGAGGACGCCGAATATCTGGCGAACAAATGCGTCAATCTGCGCATTTTCACCGACGAGAACGACAAGATGAATCTTTCGCTTCTGGACATCAACGGCGGAATGCTTGCGATTTCCCAGTTCACGCTTTACGGGGACTGCGTGAAGGGGCGCCGTCCGGGTTTTGACCTTGCGGCGCGTCCGGAGATTGCGGAACCGCTCTATGAGAAGTTCGCGGAATTCGTCCGCGATTTCGGCGTGCATGTCGAGACCGGACGCTTCGGTGCGGATATGATGGTGGAGATTCACAACGACGGGCCCGTGACTTTCATGCTGGAGAGCCGCCCGAAATGAGACGCGTCGTCATTCTTGGTTCAACCGGTTCGGTCGGCGAAAGCGCGGTGCGTGTCGCCGCCGCTCTGCGTGACCGCATTCATGTGGTCGGCGTGGTCGGGAACCGCAATGTGAAACGTCTGGCGGAACAGGCGGCTCTGCTCGGCTGCGAGTTCGCGGCGACAGGCTCCCCGGAACGTCTGGCCGAACTCGCGTCCGCGCTTCCGCCGCCGTGCCGCGCACACGCGGGAACGGATGCGGTTGCGGAACTGGTTCAGGCGGAGAATGTGGATATGATTCTCTGCGCGATCGTCGGGACTGCCGGCTTCCCGCTGGTGCTTGCGGCGATTGACGCGGGCAAGGAAATCGCGCTTGCAAGCAAAGAAGTGCTCGTCATGGCGGGGGGGCTCGTCATGGAGCGCGTCCGCGAAAAAAATATCCGTCTGATTCCGGTCGACAGCGAACACAGCGCAATTTTCCAGTGTCTTCAAGGACACGGCAATGTCCGCAATGTTGTTTTGACGGCGAGCGGCGGACCGTTCCGCAAATTGCCGAAGGAGGAGCTGGCGCGCGTGACCTGCGCGGACGCCCTGAAGCATCCGACCTGGAGCATGGGACCGAAAGTGACCATTGACTCGGCGTCGCTGATGAACAAGGCGCTGGAAATGGTTGAGGCGCATCATCTTTTCCATGTCGGTGCGGACCGGATCAAGGTGCTTGTTCATCCGCAGTCGATCGTGCATTCGATGGCGGAGTTCGAGGACGGCGCGTTTCTTGCGCACATGAGTGTGCCGGACATGCGTTTCCCGATTCAGTACGCGTTCACCTGGCCGGAGCGCTGCGACGGCGGACTGAAGCGTCTGGATCTGACCGCGCTTTCCGGGCTGACGTTCGAGAAGCCGGATATGAACCGTTTCCCGTCGCTGGGGTACGGGCGTGAGGCGATCCGCATGGGCGGAACCGCCGGATCCGTGATGAACGCCGCAAACGAAGTCGCCGTGGAGCGCTTCGCGAAAGGCGGAATCGGTTTTACTGATATTTTCCGTATCGTGGAACGGACCATGGAGCGACTCGCCCGCGGCGGCGACGCCGGAATGGAGGAAATCCTGGATGCGGATCACAACGCGCGCGCGTTTGCGCGCCAAATCTGAAATAAGGAGTTTTGAATGGGTACCGGACATATTCTGTCGATCATCGGGT
>URNE01000382.1 GCA_900549045.1 uncultured bacterium
AGCCGCTTCTCCGTCAGCCGCTCTTCCTCTTCGGATCGGACGCCAAAGTCGTTCAGGACTTCTGGAGCAGACATGAAACCTCGGAAGCCGTCATGACGACACCCAAAGCGGAATATGATAAAAACACGAAAATCCTGCGCGGCGATGACGAGATCCTTTTCCTCTCCCGCGAACTGGATATGCAGGGAAAGGGATTTGACGCCGATTTCGACAAGCGCCTCATCCACATCTGCAGCAATGTAAAAGTCATTATCCGCTCCCAGGCCAGGGAGAAGGCTACCAATAAAAAATCCACTCAATCCACGGAGAAAAAATGAAAAAATCCCTCCTCTTCGCCGCCGTTCTGCTCCTCGCCGCGCAGATTCCCGCATATTCTCAAATCTCCCTCTTCAGCGCAGCAAAGCGCGACGGAGGAAAACGCGGCGACGCCCCCACAACCATCAACGCCGACGCCATGGACATTGACATTGCCAACAACAAGGCGACTTTCCTCGGCAATGTCCTCGTCGATGATCCGGAAATGCTCATCACCTGCCGCAAAATGGTCATCATTCTCGAAGACGCAAAAAAGGACGGCACTGATCCGAAGAAAGCGGCAAAGACGGACGAAAGCAACCCCGTCGGCGGCAAGGAACTCTCCCGCATTGAATGTATTGAAGATGTTGTCATCACCCGCAAAGCTCCGCTCTCCAGCGGAGAGGAGCAGAAGGCTTTCGCCGGGAAAGCGATTTACGATGTAAAGGAGGATTCCATTACCCTCCAGGAAAAACCGCTTGTCATCAAGGGCAAATCGCGCGTCCGCGGCGAAATCATCACCCTGCATCTGGAATCCGAACGCGTCGAAGTCGTCAACGCCACGATCCAGTCCACTGAAATCGGCGGCAAATAAAGGAACGGAATCATGGCGGAAGAACACGAACTCCTGATGGACGCCCACGGTCTGAAAAAGACCTACAAGGGCAGAACCGTTGTCTCAAATGTCAATATCAACGTCCGCAGCGGCGAAGTCGTCGGTCTGCTCGGACCGAACGGTGCGGGCAAAACCACAAGCTTCTACATGATCATGGGGCTGATCCGTCCCGACGGCGGAACGATCCATTTCAAAGGCGTGGACATCTCCCAGATTCCTATGTACATCCGCGCCAGGATGGGCATGGGGTACCTCGCGCAGGATCCCTCCATTTTCCGCAAACTTTCCGTGGAAGACAATATCATGGCGATTCTCGAAACGCTCGACATCTCCGCCAAAGAACGCAAACAGCGTCTCGCTGCCCTGCTCGACGAGCTCGCTCTGACCCATCTTGCCAAGCAGAAAGCCATGACCCTCTCCGGCGGAGAGCGCCGCAGACTGGAAATCACCCGCGCTCTTGTCACCAACCCTTCGTTCATTCTGCTCGACGAGCCCTTCAGCGGCGTCGACCCGATCTCCGTGTACGAAGTTCAGCAGATTATCCGTCAGCTGAAAGAGAAAAATCTGGGGATTCTGATTACCGACCACAATGTCCGCGAAACTCTCGCATGCGTCGACCGCGCGTATTTGATGTGCAAGGGGGAAATTCTCTGTGAGGGCGCAAGCGACTTCCTGATCAACGACCCGGAAGCGCGCCGGCTCTATCTCGGTCCGGCATTCACCATGTAATCCCCCTGAAACAAAAAAGCAACGCAAGAAAAAATGATGAAAACTTTTGCCGACCTTGTCAACGCCTTCGACTCGTTTCTCTGGGGCGTCCCGCTCCTGTTACTGCTCGTCGGATGTCACCTCTTTCTCACCTTCCGCCTCAAATTCATCCAGCGGCACATTCCTCTGGCGATCCGTCTGAGCCTGCAGAAGGACCCGAACGCTGTCGGCGAAATCTCCCACTACGGCGCACTCTCCATTGCGCTTGCGGCGACGATCGGAACCGGAAACATCATCGGCGTGGCGACCGCGATCGTCCTCGGCGGCCCCGGTGCGGTGTTCTGGTGCTGGCTCTGCGGCATTTTCGGAATCGCGACAAAATACGCAGAAACTCTCCTCTCGGTTAAATACCGGTTTGTAGGCGAGGACGGTTTCATCCGCGGCGGTCCGATGTACGTCATGGAACGCGCGATGCACTGCAAACCGCTTGCTGTCTGTTTTGCAGTTTTCACTCTGATGGCATGCACGGGTATCGGAAGCATGGTGCAGAGCAATGCCGTTTCCGGCTACTCCGCGGAAGTCTTCCACATTCCCCCGATGGCGACCGGAATCCTCGAGGCGATCCTGATCGCCGCAATCGTCTGGGGCGGACTCAAGTTCATCTCCCGCGTCTGCGGAGCCCTTGTGCCGCTCATGGCCGTTCTCTATGTGCTCGGCTGCCTTGCAATCATCATTATCAACTGTCAGACATTCCTTCCCGCACTCAAACTGATCATCACCAGCGCATTCAGTCTGAAAGCAATCGGCGGCGGCTTCTTCGGAACCATGCTGATGATGGCCCTGCGCTACGGCGTGGCGCGCGGCCTCTTCTCCAACGAATCCGGTCTCGGTTCCGCTCCGATGATCGCGGCGAGCGCGAAAAGCGCAAACCCGGTGCGTCAGGCGCTGATCTCCTCCACTGGAACCTTCTGGGATACGGTCTGCGTCTGCGCTCTCACCGGCGTGGCGATTGTCTCGACCGTTCTTCACCGCTACCCCGGCAGAGATTTCTCTTCGTTCAAGGCGATCGAACTGCCGCGTCTTGCCTTCAGCCAGATCCCCTGCATCGGTGAATATGTGCTCGGCATTGCTCTGGTGATCTTCGCGTACACCACGATTATCGGCTGGTTCTGCTACGGACGCCAGGCGGTGCACTATCTCGGAGGAAACAGACTCTTCCAAGTCTACCGCCCGGCGTACATCCTCCTGGTCTTCGGCGGAGCTGTGCTGAATCTGGAACTCGTCTGGAATATTTCCGACATCGCGAACGGTCTGATGGCGATTCCGAACATCATTTCGCTCTTCGCCCTCAGCAAAGTCATCCGCGACGAAACAAAA
>URNE01000383.1 GCA_900549045.1 uncultured bacterium
CACTAAGGCTGAAGCGGAAAAGCAGCTTCAGGAACTCAACGAAACTATCGCTCGAGTCAAAGCGGCGCAGTCTAAATATGCGACGTACACTCAGCAGCAGGTCGACGACATCTTCCGCGCGGCCGCCATTGCCGCAAACGAAGCCCGCATTCCCCTTGCCAAGATGGCGGTTGCAGAAACCGGAATGGGCGTGATCGAAGACAAGGTCATCAAGAACCACTTCGCTTCCGAATACGTCTACAACAAGTACAAATCCGAAAAAACCTGCGACATGATCGAATACGATGAAGGATTCGGCATCATGAAGCTCGCGGAACCTGTCGGTCTGATCGCCGGTATCGTTCCGACCACGAACCCGACCTCCACCGCCATCTTCAAATCCCTTCTCGCCCTGAAGACCCGCAACGGCATCATCTTCAGCCCCCATCCGAGAGCCAAAAAGTCCACGATCGAAGCAGCAAGGATCGTTCGCGACGCTGCTGTTGCAGCCGGAGCGCCCGCAGACATCATCGGGTGGATCGAAGAACCGACCGTTGCCCTCAGCCAGCACCTCATGGGTCACCCGATGATCAACCTGATCCTCGCGACCGGCGGTCCGGGCATGGTGAAAGCCGCTTACTCCTCGGGCGTTCCCGCAGTCGGCGTCGGCGCGGGCAACACCCCCGCGGTCTTCGATGAAACCTGCGACATCCTCATGGCTGTCAGCGGCGTTCTCCAGAGCAAAACCTTCGACAACGGCATGATCTGCGCTTCCGAACAGTCCGTCACCGTTGTTGAAAACATCTATGACGAAGTCAAAGCCGAGTTTCTCAAACGCGGCGCCTACATTCTCTCCAAGGAAGAGGCGGACAAGGTCGGCAAGACCATCATCATCGACCACAAGCTCAACGCCAAGATCGTAGGACAGAGCGCATTCAAGATCGCCGCTATGGCGGGCGTCCAGGTTCCCGAGGATGCGAAAGTCCTGATTGCGGAAACCGACGGCGTCGGTCCCGACTACCCGTTCTCCCGCGAAAAACTCTCCCCGGTTCTCGCTCTCTACAAGGTCAAAGACTTTGAGGCGGCTGTCCAGAACGCGGAAGCTTTGATCGAGTTCGGCGGCATGGGTCATACAAGCGTGCTCTACACGAACCCGCGCAACACCGACCGCATCACCGACTTCGGCAACCGCATGGCGACCTGCCGCGTGCTGATCAACATGCCCTCCAGCCAGGGGGCCATCGGCGACGTCTTCAACTTCAAACTTGACCCCTCCCTCACCCTCGGCTGCGGCTCCTGGGGCGGCAACTCCGTCAGCCAGAACGTCACGCCGAAACATCTTTTGAACGTCAAAACCGTTGCACAGAGGAGAGAAAACATGCTGTGGTTCCGTGTTCCGCCGAAAATCTACTTCAAATACGGCTGCCTGAGAGAAGGGCTGAGCGACCTCAGCGACAAGAAGCGCGCCTTCTTCGTCACCGACAAGTTCCTCTACGAGAACGGGCTGCTCAACGACGCTCTGAAGGTTCTTGAAGACATGGGCATCAAGTCCGAAGTCTTCGCGGATGTTCTTCCGGATCCGACCCTCGGCACCGCCCGCAAGGGACTGGAGCGCATGAACTCCTTCCAGCCGGACGTCATCATCGCCGTCGGCGGCGGCTCCCCGATGGATGCGGCCAAGATCATGTGGCTGCTCTATGAACACCCGGAAATCCACTTTGACGACATCGCAATGCGCTTCATGGACATCCGCAAGCGTGTCTACAAGTTCCCGAAACTCGGCACGAAGGCGTCCCTCGTCGCGATTCCGACCACGTCCGGAACCGGTTCCGAAGTCACTCCGTTCGCCGTCATCACCGATGAAACGACCGGCTACAAGTATCCGCTGGCGGACTATGAACTCACCCCGACCATGGCGATCATCGACACGCGTCTGGTGATGAACATGCCGAAGAAGCTCACCGCATATTCCGGTATCGACGCCCTGGTTCACGCTCTCGAAGCCCGTGTTTCGATTCTCGCTTCCGAATACACCAACGGTCTTGCCCGTGAAGCCGCCCGCCTGGTCTTCAAGTACCTGCCCGCGGCTTACGAGAACGGAACCGTCGACGAGAAGGCTCGTGAAAAGATTCATCACGCGTCCACAATCGCCGGCATGGCGTTCGCAAACGCCTTCCTCGGCGTCTGCCACTCGATGGCTCACAAGCTCGGCGCGGCCTTCCATGTCCCGCACGGTCTCGCCAACGCTCTGCTGATCAACGAGGTCATCCGCTTCAATGCGACGACCAAGCCGACCAAGCAGGGCACCTTCCCGCAGTACAAATGCCCGGATGCGAAGGAACGCTACGCCAGCCTGGCGGACTTCCTGAAGCTCGGCGGCAAAAACGACGACGAGAAGGTCGAACTCCTCATTCAGAAGGTTCAGGAGCTGAAAGACAGACTCCAGATTCCGAAAACCATTCATGAATGCGGACTTCCGGAAAAAGAATTTCTCGCCAAGCTCGACAAGCTCAGCGAGGACGCCTTCGACGATCAGTGCACCGGTGCGAATCCGCGCTATCCGCTGATTTCCGAAATCAAGGAGATGTTCCTCCGCGCATATTATGGAAAATAAGGCGTGACTTTTTCAAAATACGGGTTATATTACGGTATGACCCGTATTTTTTTGTCAACACGACCAGGAGGAAACGTATATGGCAAAGCCTAAGATCACCGTCTGCATCGGCAGTTCCTGCTTCGCGCGGGGCAACGAACTGAACGTCGAAGTCATTCAGAAATATCTTGAGGAACATCATCTGAAAGATGAAGTCGATCTGGAACTTCAGGGCGCTCTCTGCCGGGGACGCTGCGCGGACGGTCCCATTGTCGTGGTTGACGATCAGATCTACACAAAAGTCGACCGCGGCGTCATGCTCGACCTTATGAAAAAATTATTTCCGGAAAAATAATTCATTTTCCGCTTGCAATTTTCACGGAATGCGTGATATATTGCTGAGAGTTGAGGAATAAAGGT
>URNE01000384.1 GCA_900549045.1 uncultured bacterium
AAGAAAGGACATATTTATGCAGTTTCCGATTGAAACGATCCGCCACAGCGCATCGCACGTGATGGCAGCGGCGGTCAAACAGCTCTACCCCGAAGCGAAATTCGACATCGGACCGAGCACCGAGGACGGATTCTATTACGATTTCGACCTTCCCGAGCACCTCAAAATCGAAGAACTCCCCGCGATCGAAGCGAAAATGGAGGAAATCGTCAAGGCGGATTATCCGTTCGAGCGCATCGAAGTCTCCCGCGATGAAGCGAAAAAAATGCTCGCGGATCAGAAATACAAACTCGAACGTCTCGCCGACATCCCCGACGACGGCGTCATTACGATGTACAAATGCGGCGATTTCGTCGATCTCTGCCGTGGTCCCCATGTGGAACGCACCTCGCAGATCGGCGCCTTCAAGCTTCTCTCCGTTGCCGGTTCCTACTATCGCGGCAAAGAGACAAACCCCATGCTCCAGCGCATCTACGGCATCGCATTCCCGACCAAGCAGGAACTGAAGGATTACCTCCTGCGCGTCGAAGAAGCGAAAAAACGCGACCACCGCAAACTCGGAAAAGAGCTCGACCTGTTCAGCATCTCCGAAACAGTCGGACCCGGACTCGTCCTCTGGCATCCGCGCGGAGCGCTCATCCGCAACATCATCGAAACCTTCTGGCGCGCGGAACACCAGACACACGGATACGACCTGCTCTACACGCCCCACATCGGACGCGCCGAGCTCTGGGAAACCAGCGGTCACCTCTCCTTCTACAGGGAAAGCATGTACTCCAACATGGACATCGACGGCTACGATTACTACGTCAAGCCGATGAACTGCCCGTTCCACATCGAAATCTACAAGAGCCGCACCCGTTCCTACCGCGAGCTTCCCTGCCGCTGGGCGGAACTCGGCACCGTCTACCGCTATGAAAAAAGCGGCGTGCTCCACGGTCTCATGCGCGTCCGCGGATTCACGCAGGATGATGCACACATCATCTGCACCCCGGAACAGATCGAAAGCGAGATCATGGAAGTTCTGAACTTCTGTCTCTATATCTGGAAGACTTTCCGCTTCACGGAAATCAAGGCGTATCTCTCCACGAAACCCGCAAAGGCCGTCGGTGATCCCGCCCGCTGGGAACAGGCTCAGAAATCCCTCGTCCAGGCAATCGAAAAATGCGGACTCGACTACGAAGTCGATGAAGGCGGCGGCGCATTCTACGGTCCGAAAATCGACCTCAAGATCAAAGACGCGATCGGTCGTGAATGGCAGACCTCGACAATTCAGTTCGACTTCAACCTTCCGGAACGCTTCAACCTCCAGTACGTCGGCGAAGACGGACAGCGTCACCAGCCGTACATGGTTCACCGCGCCCTCTTCGGCTCGCTCGAACGCTTCTTCGGCATCCTCGTCGAACACTACGCGGGCGTCTTCCCGATGTGGCTCGCTCCGGAACAGCTCCGCCTCATCCCGGTCAATGAACGTCACAATGAATACTGCCTCGCCGCGAAAGACAAGCTCAAAAAACTCGGGTTCCGCGTCGACTGCGACACCCGTCCGGGCACAATGGGCGCAAAAATCAAAGATGCACGCAATCTGCGCGTTCCGTACATGGCGGTCGTCGGCGACAAAGAGATGGAAACAAACGGATTTGCCGTCCGCTCTCGCCGCGAAGACCAGCTCGGCGTAATGGATTTCGATTCTCTCGTGAAAAAACTTCAGGAAGATGTTGAAAATAAGATTTGACGTGCTATATTACACGGAAATGGAAAAAAACAACCAAAAGGGAGGGTACTCCTATTGCTAAGCTGCTGAAATACAATGATCGCGCGTTTGCGGACGCGGATCTGCTCGTCATTGGTCCCCAGGGGGAACAATTGGGTGTGCTCAAGCTCGGTCCGGCCTGTCAGAAGGCGAAAGACGCGGGCTTGGATCTGGTGATGGTTGCCGAGGGAAGCAATCCCCCGGTCTGCCGCATCATGGACTTCGGAAAACTCTGTTATGAACAGAAGAAAAAACTGAAAGACCAGAAAAAGCACAATCAGGCGCAGAAGGTCAAGGAAATCAAATTCCGTCTCAATATCGACTCGCACGACTACGAGTTCAAGATTGCCCACGGCATTGAATTCCTCCAGGAAGGCAGCAAGCTCAAAGTCACAATCATGTTCAAGGGACGCGAAATGGCGCACCCGGAAAAAGGCTTCGAGCTTATTGACAAAATCACGGAAAGTTTGAAGGACAAAGGTGTTCTGGACGCCCCCGGAAAACTTCTCGGCAGAAACATCTGCGTCTCTTACAGTCCTGTAAAGTGACGCGGAAAACCTCCGGAAACGGCTGATTGGCGTCTGCCGTTACGGAGCAAAAAACAAACACTCTGAAAGGAGCCAAACGATGCCAAAGCTGAAAACAAGAAAGAGTATTGCAAAGCGCGTCAAGCGCACCGCAACCGGCAAGTACACGTACTCCAAGCCGGGTCGTCGTCACCTCATGACCGGCAAAGGCGGAAAGAGAAAACGTCAGATGAGAAAAGACGGAGTCCTTCAGCCCTGCATGGATCAGCGTATCAAGAAAGCTCTGCCCTACGGCTGAGCCTAACAAGAGAAACGGAGATATATCATGAGAGTTACATGTGCAGTACCTTCCAGAAAACGCCGTAACAGAGCGTTGGAGCGCGCCAAAGGTTTCTACGGTGCGAGTTCCAAGCGCATTCGTACCGTTTATGACGCGATCGACAAAGCGGATGCTCACGCTTATGTCGGACGCAAGCAGAAAAAGCGTCAGTACAGAGGTCTCTGGACCATCCGTATCAACGCAGCCTGCCGCCAGCAGGGACTGAACTACAGCAAGTTCATCAACGGTCTCAAAAAGGCCGGAATCACGCTGAACCGCAAAGTCCTCGCCGACCTCGCGGTCAACGACGCTGCGGCATTTACTGCTCTGGTCGAAAAAGCCAAAGCAGCCTGCTGACAAAATCGTCTGATACGTTAGACACCCTTGCGCGG
>URNE01000385.1 GCA_900549045.1 uncultured bacterium
TTGCAACCCCTTCATCTCTAAAGTGTTATGTATGCCAGGACTTGAGTGCTGAGAAAACAGAGAGAACGGGGCATTTTTATGCAAAACACACGGACTCAAATCCATTTCAGAGATTCTCTGTTTATTGGTAAAATCTCTATAAGTTCTTGCTGTTCAGCCGGAAAGGAGACAAAAAAAACTGCTCGCGAGCGTCAGCACTTCCGCGAGCAGAGAATGGTTGTTGGTGGAGCAGAAGAGATTCGAACTCTCGACCTATACGATGCGAACGTATCGCTCTAGCCAACTGAGCTACTGCCCCGTTTTATTCGGTATGTCATTAATATAGCAGATGTTTCGTTTTTTGCAAGCCGGATTCTTGAAAAAAACGATTTTTTTTCAGTTCACATGAAACAAAAAAACGGCATGGAGTTCCGACCCCCATGCCGTTCGATATCGCGGGAGATGAAAGATTATTTCCTGCCTTTTTTCTTCTTCTCCGCAGGGAAGTCGTTGGATTCAGGCATCGTGACGTGAACCGGTTTCAAATCCCAGATCTTCGTCGCATAGTCATGAATCGAACGGTCGCTCGAGAACGTTCCCATGTTCGCGATGTTGTGAATGCAGCGCTTCGTCCATTCCGTCGGATTGCGGTAAAGCTGCGCCATCTCTTCCTGCGTCTTCATGTAGGAAGCGAAGTCGGCGGCGACCATGTAATAGTCGTAATTCATCGTGTCGATCAGCGGCTGGAAGATGCCGCGCGCCGCGGGCGAGAAGAAGTCGTTGCGGATCAGATCAAGAGCACGCTTCAGATACGGATTCGCTTCGATCGCATCGTGCGGGTTGTAGCCTTTCGCGCGGAGAGCGTTGACTTCATCCACATTCATTCCGAAGATGAATATGTTTTTCGCTCCGACCTGTTCGTAAATCTCGACGTTAGCGCCGTCCATCGTGCCGATCGTAAGTGCGCCGTTGAGCGCAAATTTCATATTGCCGGTTCCGGAAGCTTCCGTGCCCGCAAGAGAAATCTGCTCGGAAATATCCGCGGCGGGAATGATCTTCTCCGCTAGCGAAACACGGTAGTTCGGCAGGAAAACGACTTTCAGTTTGTCGCCGATCATCGTATCCGCATTGATGACGTCGCCGACCGCATTGATGAGGCGGATGATGAGTTTCGCAATGTAATAGCCCGGAGCGGCTTTCGCGCCGAACAGAATCGTGCGCGGCACAAAATCCATATCCGGGTTGTCCTTCAGCTGCAGGTAAAGCGCAATCGCGTGGAGGATGTTCAGGTACTGCCGTTTGTATTCATGCAGACGCTTGACCTGAACGTCGAAAATCGAATCCGGGCAGACTTTGACGCCGCAGATCTCCTGGATGTGTTCCGCAAGGCGAACCTTGTTCGCGCGCTTCGCCGCCATGACCGCCTTGATCGTGGCGGGATCATCGGCGTATTTCTCGAACTTCTTGAGTTCGTCAAGATTCTTGCACCAGTTTCCGCCTATGCGTTTCGTGATGATCTCGGAAAGATCCGGATTCGCCTTGCGCAGCCAGCGGCGCGGTGTAATGCCGTTCGTGACATTGACAAACTTGCCCGGGAAGAACTCGTTGAAGTCGCGGAAGAGTCCGTTCTTCAGAAGTTCCGTATGCAGCGCAGCAACGCCGTTGACCTTGTTGCTTGCAACCACGCACATGTACGCCATGCGCGCCATTTTGACCGGATGCTCCTCAATGAGGGACATGCGGGCAAGACGGTCATTGTCGCCGATGTAGCGCGTCGCGACTTCGCGCAGGAATCGGAAGTTGATTTCGTAGATGATTTCGAGATGACGCGGAAGCAGTTTGCCGAGAAGGTCGGTGGGCCACTTTTCGAGCGCCTCGCTCATCAGCGTGTGGTTCGTGTAGTTGAAGGTCTTGCCGCAGATCGCCCATGCATCGTCCCAAAGGAAGTTTTCCTCATCGACCAGCACGCGCATCAGTTCGGGAATTGCAAGAGCCGGGTGCGTATCGTTGAGCTGGATGACCGCGTATTTCGGGAAATCACGGATGTCGCCGCCCATTTCCTTGATTCGTGCAACAATATCCTGAACGGTTGCGCTGACGAGGAAGTACTGCTGTTTCAGGCGCAGTTCCTTGCCCTCGTAGTTGTTGTCGTTCGGATAGAGGACGCGGGTGATGTTCGCGGAAAGCGCGGCTTCAAGGTTGGCGTTGATATAGTCGCCCTGATTGAATTTGTTGAGGTCGAAACCGCTGACCGCCTGGGCCGCCCAGAGACGGAGGGTGTTGACGGTGTTGTTTGCATAGCCCGGAATCGGGGTGTCGTAGGGCATTGCGAGGACCTGGTGGGAATTGACCCATCTGCGGCGGAGCTTGTTGACGCCGGCGTCCTGATACTCTTCGACGTGTCCGCCGAATTTGATGATGCGCGCGCGTTCCGGACGGCGGATTTCCCACGGATTGCCGTTGCTGAGCCAGTTGTCGGGCTCTTCAACCTGGCAGTCGTCGATGATGAGCTGCTTGAAAATGCCGTAGTCATAGCGGATGCCGTATCCGTAGGAGGGCAGTTCGAGAGTCGCCATGGAGTCGAGGAAGCAGGCGGCGAGACGGCCGAGTCCGCCGTTGCCGAGTCCGGCGTCGACTTCCTGTTCGCGGAGTTCTTCAACGTTGAAACCGAGTTCCGCCATCGCCTCTTTTGCCGCGTCGTAGATTCCGAGGTTGATCATGGCGTTGCCGATGGTGCGGCCTATCAGGAATTCCAGAGATATATAGTTGATGGTCTTGGATTTTTCCTTCTCATAAACGTCTTTGGTCGCGAGCCATTTTTCAACCATGAGATCGCGGATGGAGAGTGCCAGCGCCTGGTAGCGGTCAAGATCGCTTGCTTTTTCGGGACGCTTTGCCAGAGAGCGTGTCAGGTGGTGTTTGAACGATTCCTTGATGATTTCCTTCATGTCCGGCATGATTGCAGTTTTCCTTCCGTTAATGAGCTTGAGCGCGGGATTCCGCCCCTGCGC
>URNE01000386.1 GCA_900549045.1 uncultured bacterium
TCGTTCTTTCGGAACAGTTCCGGGGAAAAGTCTTCGAACTGACCAAAGATATCCATACCGCCGGCCGCGCCGACGCGCGTGACATCTGCATCAAGGATCCTTCCATCAGTTCCTATCATGCCGATTTCATCCGCAAAGGTTCCACTTACATACTGAGAGACCACAATTCCACGAACGGCTCCAAAGTCAGCTCCGTCCCCGTTACGGGCGACGTCGTGCTCAAAAGCGGCGATATGATCCAGCTCGGAAATGTGGAAATGCTCTACGACTGCCAGGAGAAGGGCAGCACGCGCGAACTGAAAACGATGACCAACATCAAGCTCGACAACACTTCAACAGTCGGAACTTCCACTCTGAAACGGCTGGAGGCCGTGTCTCAGGGAAAGATGCAGAAGAAAAACATCAGCAACATCGTCATCATCGCCATGCTCGCGGTTCTGACACTGGTGATTATCGCAGGCATTATCCTTGTTGTGGTTCTCCTGAAGAAGTAAACCGGACTGTTTCACTGATTGAAAACCGCGCGCCGGGATTGTCCCGGCGTTGCGTTATTTATGGAATTTCAGCTCTTAACCCCAAGGAAAAAGAAAACGCAATGAGCAACGATCCCGGAAACAACACTCCGCCGCCCGCAAACAGACCCGGTCAGCCCTCCCGCCGCCCCCCGGTCTCCGTATTCGTATGGCTGCTCCTCATCATCCTGATGGTGACCCTCTTCGTATATAAATACAACCCGTCAACAGGTGACCGCGTCGACTGGAACCAGACTCAGTTTGAGCAGAACCTCGGAGCGGGGAACATCGTCACCGCGGTTATCACGCCCGAATCGGAAGAGGTGCTGCAGATTCGCGGCGAATACAAGCCCGCGCCCGCCGCCCCGAACACCACCGATCTCACGGTTTCCGCGACGAGCGGTTCCAAGCGCCATTACTCCGCCCGCGTCATTAAGACCCCAGCCATCATGGACGGCTTGAACAAGGTCAAAAAGGTTGAAATTCTCCAGCGCGACAGCTGGTGGACCAGTCTGCTGGTCAATCTTGTCGTCGGCTTCCTCATCATCGGATTCATCTACTTCCTCTTCTCCCGCCAGATGAAGATGTCGGGACGCGGAGCCATGCAGTTCGGCAAGAGCCGCGCCCGCATGATTACCGCCGACGAGAACAAAAAGAAGTTCGACGACGTCGCCGGCTGCGATGTAGCCAAGGCTGAAATGAAACAGATTGTGGATTATCTCAAAGATCCGCTTAAATACAAAATGCTCGGCGGCAAAATTCCGAAGGGAGCGCTTCTTCTCGGACCTCCGGGAACCGGCAAGACCCTGATGGCGAAAGCCGTCGCCGGCGAAGCGAATGTTCCCTTCTTCGCAATCAGCGGCTCCGACTTCGTGGAAATGTTCGTCGGCGTCGGCGCAAGCCGCGTCCGCGACATGTTCGAACAGGCGCGCAAACATGCACCCTGTCTGATCTTCATTGATGAAATCGACGCGGTCGGACGTTCCCGTTTCACCGGAATCGGCGGCGGACACGACGAGCGCGAACAGACTCTCAACGCCATGCTCGTTGAGATGGACGGGCTCGAAACACAGGAAGGCGTGATTGTCCTTGCGGCGACCAACCGCGCGGACGTTCTTGATCCCGCGCTGCTGCGTCCCGGACGCTTTGACCGCCAGATTGTCATGGATCTGCCCGACATCCGAGGCCGCCGCATGATTCTGAACGTTCATGCGAAAAACATCAAGCTGGAACCCACGGTTGATCTTGATGTGATTGCGAAAACGACCTCCGGTTTCAGCGGGGCCGATCTGGCGAATCTCATCAACGAAGCCGCGCTTCTTGCCGCGCGCAACGACCGCAAGGCCGCAACGCAGGCGGACCTCGAAGAGGCCCGCGACAAGGTTTGCTGGGGAACCGAGCGCCGCAGCCGTAAAATTTCCGAACGCGAACGCAGACTCACCGCATGGCATGAAGCCGGACACGCAATCGTCAACCTTCACTGCGAACATGCAATGACTCTGCACAAAGTCACCATCATTCCGCGCGGACCCGCTCTCGGCGTCACCATGATGATGCCGGACGAGGACCGTTATTCGCAGAGCCGTCTGGAAATGCTCGATTCCATGGCGCTTGCCATGGGCGGACGCGTCGCCGAAGAACTCGTCATCGGCGACGTCACCAGCGGAGCCGCGGCGGATATCGAACATGCGACCAAAATTGCGCGCGCCATGGTCTGCTCGTTCGGCATGAGCGACAAACTCGGCACGGTTCAGTACGGCGAGCGCGCCGATCACATTTACCTCGGACGCGACATCACCCGCAGCGAATCCTTCAGCGAAGAGACCGCCCGGGAAATTGATCTGGAGATCAAACGTCTCGTCATGGATGCCAAGCACACCGCTGCGAAGATTCTGACCGATCACCGCGATGAGCTCGACAAACTTGCAAATGCTCTGCTGGAGAAAGAGACGATGGACGCCGCGGAAATCCGCGCGATGCTCGGCCTCCCTCCGGCGCACCGGGATGAACCGGCTGTTCAGGAAGTCAAGCCGGAAGAGCCCGCGGCGGAAGCTCCGAAAGCGGAATGAATATGCCGCTCTCCGAATCTGAACTGACTTCGATTATCACCGATTACAACGGCTGCACCCGGATTACCTGCCGGGTGCAGCCGCGTTCTTCCCGTTCCAAAATCATGGGACTCTTCGACGGCGCGCTGAAAGTCGCTTTGACCGCACCGCCCGTCGACGGCAAGGCGAACGCCGCGCTCTGCGAATTTTTTGCTTCGCTCTTCCGCTGTCCGAAATCCTCGGTTTCGGTCGTTTCCGGAATGACCGCAAAGAACAAAATTGTAGAAGTCGCCGGAACCGGCGCATCGGCAGCCCGTTCCGCCGTGTGCGCGAACTGCAAATAACCTTTTTTCTCTTTTTTGCCTGAATAAAGCAAAAATTGTCAACAATTCGCTTTTGGACTGATTCTTTCGGTTTTT
>URNE01000387.1 GCA_900549045.1 uncultured bacterium
GGTATAGCCGCCGGACAGCTGGGCAAAACCAAAGGCATCCTGATTTTCCCGGCGCACCAGGCCGGGATCGGTGATCTGCACATGCAATCCGCCCGAGGATCGAAAGCTGATGATGACGGTAAAGCTCCAAATCCTCTTTTGTGTAGTGTTTCATGTTTTATACTCCTTTCCGCTAAATCCGATTTCAACGCCCCAGTTCTTTCAGCAGTTCGATTGATGGTTCAAACTGCTGTTTCGCCGCCTGCCGAAGGTATTTCAGCGCTTTTTCTTCGTTGGGTCTGCCGAGTTTGTCCGAGAGCAGAAGCAAGCCGAGCTTATGGAGGGCTGGGGTAAAGCCGCATTTTGCGGAGTCTTCAAAGCAATAGAACGCTTTCTGGTAATCCTGCTGGACTCCGTCTCCGAATTCGTAGCATTGACCGAGGTAATAGATTGCGATTGGATCGCCTTTTGCGGCACCTTCATTGAACAGGCGGAACGCTTTATCTCTGTTTTGTTCAACGCCGCGTCCCTCTGCATAGAGGCGCGCAAGGTTGCTGATTGAACTGGTACAGCCTCCATCCATGGATTTCTGATAAAATTCCGCAGCTTTTGACTCATCTTTTTCTACGCCGTTCCCTAATTCATAGATGATGCCAAGCTCTCCCTCTGCGACCGGATGACCCTTTTCTGCTGCACGGGTAAAAAGTTTGACAGCCTGCTGAATATCTTGCGGGACTCCTGGGTAGTTCCCTTTGAGGAAATATTGGGCGAGTCCTGTTTCGGCGGATGGATCACCTTTTTCCGCCGCCATTTTGAGATAACGGAGGCTCTCCTGCGGGCTCTGTTTGACCCCGTCGCCGCGGTTGTAGGCAACCGAGAGGTTGAACATCGCAGAGGCGTTGCCGGCTTCCGCCGCTTTGCGCTCCCATTTTGCCGCTTGTTTCAAGTCGGGACAGCCAAAGTAGAAATTTGTACGCAGACATGCCGCCATATCGGTAAACGCTTCCACATCTCCGGCTTCTGCGGCTCTGACGACCCATGCATGTGCAGGGTCGCAGCCGGAAGCGGCGAGGTGCGACATAAGGGCGCGTCCTTCTTTGTAGTTCTGTTCGGTTCCTGTTCCGTTCATCAGACAGAGAGCGACCTGGTACGCCGCGTCCGGCTCGCCGAGATCCATCGCTTTGCGGTAAAGTTCAAATGCGCGTTCGGGGGATTTTTCAACGCCGGTTCCGTTCGCATAGCATTCGGCGAGCTTTAGTGCGGCTGTGGAAACGTCCGCTTCGAGCGCCTGCTGCCAAAGAGAAATCGCCTTTGTCAGAGATTTTTCGAGTCCGCCGCATCCCGTCTGGTAACAGTTGCCAAGCGAGAAGAGTGCAATTGAATCGCCCATTTCTGCCGCTTTTTGATAGTGCTGAACAGCGCGTTCGGGATTTTGCCCGGGACCGTAACAGTCATAATCTCCGAGTATGCATTCCGCTTTGGCGCTTCCGTTTTCCGCTGCTTTGTTGAGCCATTTCAGCATAAGCGTTTCGTTCTGCTGAGTTCCGATGCCTCTTCCATAGCATTCGCCGAGGTCGGTCATGGCGTCTGTATCGCCGTTCTTTGCGGCGCGGGAGAACCAGTCGAAGGCCTGCTTGGGATTCTGTGCGGTTCCGATCCCATGCAGGAAACAGAGTCCGAGTTTGTATTGCGCCGGAGGAATCCCGTTTTTCGCCGCGAACTGATAGAGCTGAAATGCCTGTCTGTCATCCTGTTCCACGCCGTTCCCGTTGAAATAAGCATCGGCGAGGAAGAGCGCGCCCCAGTCGTCATGGTTTTCCGCGGCTTTCTGGAACCAGCGCACCGCCTGCACGGCATCTTGTTCAAGATGTTCTCCCTTCATATAGAGACTTCCCATAAAGGTCTGTGCATGAGCGTTGTCATTCTTTGCCGCGGCTTCGATCAGGGCAATGGCATCGAGCTTGTCCCGTTTCGAGACTGCGTTTTTCAGCTCCTGCCTGCCGAGCGTAAACGCGGCTTCTGTATCTCCCTCGTTGATCGCATTTTCGAGTTCTTCGGGCGACATGGAAGAATAATCAAGCGTGAATTCTTCCGAGAACGGCAGAAAATTGCCGCGCGGATTGTGCGACTCGCCCGTGTGGTGGTTTTCGAGAATCGCAAAAACTACGCAGGTGAACTGATTGCGGAATTCCTCTTCCTCCAGAACCTGATGGAAGAGCTTTGCAATCTGCTCCGGCGGATTTTTGAATGCGCCGCATCCCCATGCGCCCAGAACAATGGAATCATGGTTATGTCTCCGCGCGATCCGGAACATGGTGCGGATTTTATTGAGCGTGCCGTCGATGCTTTCCTGCGTCATCCAGCCGTTTTCATCCAGGCGCGGACGATTGATTGCCGCGACCGCCACAAACGAAAGCAGAAACGGCGTTTCCATCAGACGGTATCCGAGCGCAAGACCTTCGCGGAAGACAATCGCATTCGGAGTGTAAATCCCGCCGAAATTGCGATCCATCGGATACGATTCCGGTCTGCGCGGCACACCGAAATCATGCGGGAAAGAGGCAAACTGGAAGAGCGACCGGAAGAGCGAGCTCCTGCGAACGAGTGTTTCCTCCTGCGCTCTGGCGCCGTACTGAACACCTCCACCGGGAGTCCTGCGGTTTGCCATATTGAGCACAACCGGATTCAGCCCGTTGTCCAGGAGCAGTTTTGCCGCATCAATGCTGTCCGACTTGACAACATGAACCTCCGTTTTCACTTCATCGCGCCGCTTGGCGACGGGAGGCAGTTCATGCGAATAGAATACGGTATCGCGTTCCATCTGAAGCGAGGAGGGGAGAGGGACGCGCTTGCCCGCCGGAGAGATATACCACCCGCGGTTGACAATTTCGACCGTATCTTCAAAGATTCCTGTCAGGAGAGAAGCTTCACGAGTTTTTCATTCCGCTTCGCGACAGTCGCGCCGAGCTTGTTGCTGTTCACATCGAAATCATC
>URNE01000388.1 GCA_900549045.1 uncultured bacterium
GGCAAAACAGGTGGATGCGGAACATGCCGCCACCAGAAAAGCATTTTTGAAGATGGTCATTTTTTATTCCTGTTTCATGTGTATGGTTCGAGCCGGTCCGCGAGTGCGGATTCCGGTGTTTTTGCCGGAGCGCAATCCAGCTCCCGGAGCGGAGCATTCTCCGGCGGAATCCGCGCACCGGCAAGGTTCCCTCCGGAACGGATTTCAACAAAAACTTTTTCATCGGAGTCAAATGAACCGAACGCATACGGAACTTCAGCGTCCTTCATCGTCCGCCGGGCTGAAAACTCAAGCTTCCGTCCGTTAACGAAAACGGAGAAAACCTCATCCGGAAATTCTCCGCTGACAGAGTTGTCGTGCAAAGTGAGCATTCGGATATTTCCCGTCACTTGAATTTAGGGTTGTAATAGTAATTATGAAACGCAAAAAAAAGTCCGGCGTTGTTTGCCGCGGTTCTTGCACCGCCCGGACCGATGCCGAAAATCATCTGACGACTTGTCTTGAAACTGCCATGCCCATCAAGCCAAACGAGATTGTAGCCGGTCTTGTTGTGAACGGGGAGATAGAGCTTCAGTCCCAATGCCGTATCTGTTCCGAAAACATCCGATGGAGGCGCGATGCGTGAAAGATGCTGTTCCTGTGAGTCTTCTTTCCGCACCTGCATATCGGAAATGGAGAATGTTTCGGAAAGATGCGTGAGACGTTTCATATCCAGCGGAGAGTCGCTGATGAAGTTGACCTGAGCGGCGTCAAAATAAGTGATGCGGTCGCTCCAGCCGTAACCGCCGGCACGGGGATACGTCCATTTTTCCGTCCAGGATTCCGCATTCGGAAGAACGGAAGCCCAGGTCGGACAGCGGAAAACGCCGGTGTAATAAGCGGTTTTCGGAATATCGCCGTCCTCGGAAGGCATCCTGTATTTCGTCACATACGGCATCAGCTGCTTTTTCCATCCTGCATGCGTACTGTCGGACCAGGAATCGTTCAGGACCGGCAGATAATCATTGCTGTCGTTGCAGTACTGCTGAACACCGAGTCCCAGCTGTCTGATGTTGCCCATGCAGCTGATGCTCTGCGCTTTTTCGCGGGCGGCATTCAGGGCCGGGAGAAGCATCCCGGCCAGAATCGCAATGATCGCAATCGTTATCAAAAGTTCGATCAGAGAAAATTTCAGATGACGTAACTTCATGCGACATCTCCTTTATTTTAGAATACCGAACAAAGTCCGGTCTTTGTGGTTATCCTGATTTCCCGCCCAGAAGGCACGGGAAATCAGCTTCCCGGAATCATCGTAATCATTGACGCACGCATCGAAGCCGAGCGGAGCGCCCGGAACCGTTCCGAGAGAAGCCCAGGGGATTTCAAGCACCGCCTGATAACCGTCATTCCTCTCGCGGATGTTCCAGCGGACCGCGGAAGCATCCATGCGCATACCCTCCAATTTTTCCTCAAGTCCATTGGCGGATTTCCGCGCGAGAAAAAGACGCTTGCAGAATGGAGTGTAAAAGCGGCGGTCCGGAACAAGCCAAGGTTCCGCGTCGAAGAAAAGTTCCACCGTGTCGCCCAGCCAGATCGCTTTCGTGTTGCGCTTTCCTCGCACGGAATCCTTGACATTGAGCGCAATCCGGAGAAACTCCTTCTCCGGAGTTACGGTGCAGGAAGCCTTGCCGTCAATCGAAAGCGGTTCGCCGAACGCGGCGGTTTTCGGCTTTCTCGGAGTCACTTTGACTTTCGTCATTTTCTTCCCGTCGAAGACCACGCACTCGAAAGATTCCGGCAGATTCCGGGACGCTATGACGGACACCTCCTTTGCGGAGGCCGCCGGAATCGTGACGGAGGTCGCGGAGAATCCGGGGAGGACCGGACGGACTTTCAGCAAAAGCGGTTCGGAGGAGATGTTTTCAAACGCCATCAGAAGCTGTTTGTTCATCACGCGCGCCCCATGGTATTTCCAGGGGCAGAACGGAGCGACACGGATTCCGCCGCGCCATTCGTCAAATGCGGCCTCGTCTCCGTTGAAACGGAAAACGACCGGAGCATCCGTCAGCTTCTCCGGAGCGGCGATTTCGTTTCCGAAACAGTCGTAAACCTGAACCGGAGCTTTGGCTTCCGGAAGAGTGAGGAGCATTTTGCTTTCCGGCTCAACGCTCCAGATTCCGAGTCCGTACCAGCCGTCGGCATGACGGAATGCCGTGGAGTTCACATATTTGGAATAGAGATGTTTTTTCAGCGGGACGGCATCGTTCAGCATCGCCCCCGCTGCGGCATGGGCGATGAAAATATCATTCGGTATCGGTTCTCTGCGGAACAAGGCGGTGAATTGACCATGATTCAAGTCGCTCCGGCTGAAGATGACGGACGCATGGAGAGAAACGCTTTTTGCGATCCCGTCGCCAAGATCTATGAGGAAACGGCGGAACACATATTTCGCTTCTACCGGATCGACGCCGGAATCCACCGGTGCGCCCGGGCGGATGTAGTACAATTCCGTGTTCCAGACGGGAAGCGCTCTTCCGTCTTTGCGTTTCGAAAGCGAACGGATTACGCGGTTCAGATCATGCGCATTGCGCAGACTGCAGTCCAGCTGCGCGGAATAGGGGTGAAAGGAAACGGCGTCGCAGTACTCCATCGCACCCGCATTCCGGCTGTCGAAGACGAAGTCGCCGGGCCTTCCTCCGCGGTCTCCCGTTGCGGAGAGACCGATAACTTCCGCTTCCGGATCGTTCTCCCGGATCGTGCGGAATGCGGTTTTGAGATATTCCGCGTACTCATCCGCCTTCATCATGATGTTCGGCTCGTTCATGATTTCATAATACGGAATCCTTCCCCGGTACCGGACGGCATGCTGACGGACGAATTCAATCCACACTTTCTGCGGAAGAAGCATCGGTTCCACTTTTGTCCCATGGTGTGTGAACACATCGAGTTTTGAGGGGACCGCCTGTTTGAACAGATACCAGTTTTCATTTGTC
>URNE01000389.1 GCA_900549045.1 uncultured bacterium
TGCTTGACAGCATGAGCGATAAGGGCATACGGATTGTTACCGCAACGGCAAAAGAAATTGCAGAACTGAAAGAATTCGCCCGGGCTTACGGATTTGAACTGGAACTGACGGTCACTCCGAAGCCCGTCGTCATGCTTGATCTGCGGAAGGAAGATGCACAGAACGAAGAGAAAAATCGCGCGACCGCTTGATTTTTCTCCGTTTCCGCTGTATAATTCCGGTAAAAAACTTTTCGAGAAAAGAGAGAGAGCCGCCATGCATGGTTTTTACCGGATTTCCGCTTGCGTCCCGCGTCTGAAAGTCGCGGACGTCCGCTACAATATAGATGAAATGAAGCGTCTCGCCGCGATGCCGCAGAACAGCGAGTCGGCGGTGATGCTGTTTCCCGAACTCGCGGTGACGGGGTACGCCTGCGCCGATCTGTTCCACAGCTCCGCGCTGCTGGAGGCGTCGGACCGGGGCGTCGCGGAACTCGCGGCGGCGTTCGCCGGGCTCGGCGCGCAGATCATCGTTTTCGGCGCGCCGGTTCAGTTCCGCGGAAGACTCTTCAACGCCGCTGTCTTCGTGCAGAACGGACGTGTTCTCGGCGTGGTTCCGAAAATCAATCTGCCGAACTATCGTGAATTCTATGAAAAGCGCTATTTCTCCTCCGGACGCGGCATCCGCAATGAATCCTTCCGCTTTGCCGGATTCGACAATGTCCCGTTCGGCGTCGACCTGATCTTCGACGTTTCGGCGGAACTGCGCATCGGCGCGGAAATCTGCGAGGACATGTGGACCACGATTCCGCCCAGTTCGCAGCTCGCGCTCAACGGAGCGACGCTGCTGCTGAATCTTTCGGCGAGCAATGAACTTGTCGGCAAATCCGAATACCGCCGCGAACTCGTGCGCGGACAGAGCGCGCGGTGCGTCGCCGCATACGCTTACGTCTCCGCCGGCGTGCACGAATCCACCACGGATATCGTCTGCGGCGGACATGCGGTCATTGCGGAAAACGGCGGTGTGCTGCTCGATTCCGAACGCTTTTTCCGCGACGGACGCGTGTTTCAGGCTGACGTCGATCTGCGGCGCATCCGCGCGGCGCGGCTCTCCGACTCGCCCTATGCGAACAGCGTTGAAATGAATGCGGGAAGCGGATGCCGCATGATTCCCGCACTTCCGGTTCCGGAGCCCTCCGGTCTGCATCGCACGGTCGCTCCGCATCCGTTCGTTCCTTCGGACAATGCCGTGCGGGACGTCCGCTGCCGGGAAATCTTTTCGATCCAGTCCGCCGGACTTGCCAAGAGAATCGAGCATACGTCTGCGAAAAAACTTGTCATCGGAATTTCCGGCGGACTCGACTCCACGCTCGCTCTGCTGGTGTGCGTCAACACGCTGAAGCTCCTGAAGCGTCCGGCGGATGATGTGATCGCGGTCACCATGCCCGGATTCGGCACGACGGGACGCACCTACAACAATGCCGTCGGGCTCTGTCATGAGCTCGGGACGGAACTTCGGGAAATCAGCATCAAAGAGGCATGTCTTGAGCATTTCCGCAACATCGGACACGATCCCGAAGAGCACAATGTCGTTTATGAGAATTCCCAGGCGCGCGAGCGCACGCAGATTCTGCTTGATATCGCAAACAAAGTCGGCGGTATCGCAATCGGAACCGGCGATCTCTCCGAATCCGCGATGGGATGGTGTACCTACAACGGCGACCACATTTCCATGTACAGCGTCAACTGTTCCGTTCCGAAAACCCTGATCCGCTATGTCATCGGCTGGGTCGGCGACAATTCCACCGCGCAGGTCCGCGCGATTCTGCAGGACATCATCGACACGCCCGTCAGCCCCGAACTTCTGCCCGCCGCGCAGGACGGAACGATTCAGCAGAAGACGGAAGACATCATCGGGCCCTACGAGATTCACGACTTCTTCCTCTATCATTTCCTGAAGTACGGCGCCGCGCCCGAAAAGCTCCGTTTTCTTGCGGAGCACGCGTTCGCCGGGACCTACACGGAGGTTCAGATTGAGACCTGGCTCAAAACCTTCCTCCGCCGTTTCTTCACACAGCAGTTCAAACGCAGCTGCATGCCGGACGGTCCGAAGGTCGGCACGATCAGCCTCTCGCCGCGCGGTGACTGGAGAATGCCTTCCGACGCCTCCTCCGCAGTCTGGTTCAGCAATCTGAACGGAACGCTCTGACGCTCCGGCGGAAGAAAGCGAGGCACGGCATGAGTCTGTTCCAACTGGTTTCCGAATACGCGCCGTCGGGCGATCAGCCCGCCGCAATCAAGGCGCTTGCCGACGGACTGAAAAGCGGGCGGCATTTCCAGACCCTGCAGGGGGTGACGGGGTCGGGCAAAACTTTCACGCTCGCAAATGTCATTGCGCAGCTGGACCGTCCGGTGCTCGTTCTTTCGCACAACAAGACCCTTGCCGCCCAGCTCTACAGCGAATTCAAGGCGTTCTTTCCGCACAACGCGGTTGAGTACTTCATCAGTTATTACGATTACTATCTGCCGGAATCGTACATTCCGCAGACGGACACCTACATTGCGAAGGATGCGAGCATCAATGAGAACATCGAACGTCTGCGCCTTTCCGCCACGGCGTCGCTGATCGAACGGCGCGACGTGATTGTCGTCGCCAGCGTCTCCTGCATTTACGGTTTGGGGTCGCCGTCGGATTACGAGGACATGTGCATCGAACTGCGCACGGGCATGGAGATGAACCGCGATGTGCTGCTGGAGCATCTTGTCGCCATTCAGTACACCCGCAACGATCTCGCTCCCGAAAAGGCGCAGTTCCGCGTGCGGGGCGATTGCGTGGATGTTTTTCTCGCTCAGAAGGAGGAGTTCACGCGCATTGAATTCTGGGGAGACACGATCGAATCCATCTCGCGGTGCGACATGACGACGGGGAAGGTTCTTGCGAAACTCCGGAAGACTTTTATTTTCCCCTCGAAGCTGTTC
>URNE01000390.1 GCA_900549045.1 uncultured bacterium
GGGAAAAAGATTTCCTCCGCCATGCGGATTTCCTCTTTCGTCGGCTCGGGCGTGTCCAGAAGCGTGTTCCGAATGTGGAGCTGTTCCCACTTGTATTCCGCCATCTTGTGGAACGGAAGAAGATCAATGCGCTGAATGCACTTGAACGGCTTGAGATAGGCGGCAAGCGCGGTCAGACGGTCGCGGTTCAGGGTAAGCCCAGGGACCATGACATGGCGGATCCAGACCGGTTTTCCATGCTCTTCGCAGTAATCAAGCGTGGCGAGCGTGTTCCGGTTGGAGTGTCCGGTCAAATCGCGGCAGAGCGCATCGTCCAGAGCCTTGATGTCCAGCAGGAGCATGTCGGCAAGGTCGATGACGGAAGCCGAACGGGAAAGCGGATAGGAACCCGCGGTGTCGATTGCCGTGTGCAGATTTTCCGCACGGCAGCGGAGGAGGATGTCGGAAGCGAACTCCGGCTGGGCCAGCGGTTCTCCGCCCGAAAGGGTCACCCCGCCGCTCAGGAAATTGCGGCAGGATACGATTTTTTTCACGACCTCGCCGGAAGTGACGGAGCGTCCGTCGCGGAGTTCCCAGGTATCGGGATTGTGGCAATACCTGCACCGCAGCGGACAGCCCTGAAGAAAAACGACGAAGCGCACCCCCGGTCCGTCAAGCGTACCGAAACTTTCATACGAATGAATGCGTCCGGGGATGCCGTCTTCCATGATCAGAACCGATTGTGGAAGGTTCTGTTGACAACGTCGAGCTGCTGTTCGCGGGTCAGCTTGATGAAGTTGACCGCGTAACCGGAGACGCGGATGGTCAGCTGCGGATACTTTTCCGGATGATCCATGGCGTCAAGCAGCACTTCGCGGTTGAGAACGTTGATGTTGAGGTGATGCCCGCCCTCAATGAAGTAGCCGTCGAGCAGCGAAATGAGGTTCTTCTCCTTCTCCTCTTCGTTCTTGCCGAGAGAATCGGGGACGATCGAGAAGGTGTAGGAGATGCCGTCTTCCGCATAGTCGTACGGAATCTTGGAAACGGACTTGAGAGAGGCGACGGCGCCGCTGACGTCGCGTCCGTGCATCGGGTTCGCGCCCGGAGCGAAGGGCTGTCCGGCCTTGCGTCCGTCCGGCGTGGAAGCGGTCTTCTTGCCGTACATGACATTCGAGGTGATCGTGAGGATCGACATCGTCGGGCGGGAGTGACGGTATGCGTAGTGGCTGGCAAGCTTCTTTTCGAAGTCCTTGACGATATCCACGGCAATCTGGTCGACGCGGTTGTCGTCGTTTCCGTATTTCGGGAAGTCGCCTTCCGTGACGAAGTCGACGGCGAGTCCGGCTTCGTTCAGAACCGGCGTGACTTTCGCGTATTTGATTGCGGAGAGACTGTCGGCCAGGACGGAGAGTCCGGCGATACCGCCCGCCATCGTGCGGACGATTTCCTCGTCGTGCAGGGCCATTTCGATGCGCTCGTAACAATACTTGTCGTGCATGTAATGGATGATGTTGAGGGTGTCGATGTAGAGCTTGGAAAGCCAGTCGGTGATCTCATCGAAGTTGCGCATGACGTCTTCGTACTTGAGCGGCTCCTTGCCGGCGAGAATCGGGATTGCGGGAGCGATCTGCTCGTTGTTGCATCTGGCGTCGTGTCCGCCGTTGATTGCGTAGAGCAGAGCCTTCGCGAGGTTGCAGCGGGCGCCGAAGAACTGCATCTGTTTGCCGATGCGCATCGCGGAGACGCAGCAGGCAATGCCGTAGTCGTCGCCGAACTTGGCGCGCATCAGATCGTCGTTCTCGTACTGAATCGAAGAGGTGGCGACGGAGATTTCCGTGCAGAAACGCTTGAAGTTTTCCGGCAGGCGCGGACTCCACAGAACCGTGAGATTCGGCTCCGGCGCGGGACCGAGGTTGACCAGGGTGTGCAGGAAGCGGTAGGACATCTTGGTGACCATGTGACGCCCGTCGATCGACATGCCGCCGAGGGATTCCGTAACCCAGGTCGGATCGCCGGAGAACAGCTCGTCGTAAGCCGGAATGCGGAGGAAGCGGACAATGCGCAGCTTCATGATGAAGTGATCGACGAATTCCTGAATCTGCTCTTCGGTGAAGACGCCGTTCCTGAGATCCTGTTCCGCATAGCAGTCGAGGAAGGTGGAGATGCGGCCGATCGACATTGCGGCGCCGTTCTGCTCCTTGACCGCGGCGAGATAAGCGAAGTAGAGCCACTGGATCGCCTCTTTTGTGTTTTCCGCCGGACGGGAGATATCGAATCCGTATTTCGCGGCCATTTCCTTGAGCTCGGCGAGCGCCTTGATCTGCTCCGCGATCTCTTCGCGCTTGCGGATGTGGTCGGAATCCATCACGTCGATGACCATGTTCTTCTTCGCGGCCTGTTTCTGGACGATGAGGAAATCAACGCCGTAAAGCGCAACGCGGCGGTAGTCGCCGATGATGCGTCCGCGTCCGTAGGCGTCCGGAAGACCGGTCATGATACCCGCGTGACGGGCGCGCTTCATCTCGTCGGTGTAGACGTCGAACACGCCGTCGTTGTGCGTCTTGCGATACTTGAAGACGTGGTCGACGATCGGATCCATCTGTCTGCCGTAGGCTTCGAGCTGGGTGTGGATCAGACGGATGCCGCCGAACGGCATGATTGCGCGCTTGAGCGGAGCATCGGTCTGCAGACCGACGATCTGTTCGAGATCCTTGTTGATGTATCCGGCGTCGTGCGCGGTGATTGTGGAGATGGTTTTCTCATCAATATCGTAGACGCCTTTGCGCTCGCGCTCGACTTTCATGAGTTCCAGGAGCTGGTTCCAGAGAGCTTTCGTGCGCTCGGTCGGTGCGGCCAGGAATTCCTTGCCGCCATCGTACGGAGTGTAGTTGCGCTGGATGAAGTCCCGTACATTGACTTCCTTGTTCCAATTTCCGGACTTGAAGTTCATTTGCCCATCCTTTCTGAACT
>URNE01000391.1 GCA_900549045.1 uncultured bacterium
CACCCTGACCTGAGACGTTCAGCAGAAATCCGTGCTTTTCGGGAACGTATTTTCCGGAGAGGGTAAACGGTTTTGCGTTTTCAACAACTTCCTGAATCCGGCGGATGTAAATCATCGCGCGAACCTCGGGCCAGTTCTTTTCCGCCGCGGCCTTTTCCATTTTTTCGGCAAGCGGTTTCAGCTTCGGTGCGTCTTTTGCCGCGGCTTTGAGTGTAGCAACGGCGTTTTTCAGCCATTTCAAGTCTTCCGGATTGATGTTTTGAGTCAGATCTTGCGGAGTGAATTCCTGACTGTTCCGGAAAACTGTCACTCCCTGCGGCGGAACGGTGATTGAGTGGAATCCGTCCGTATTCGCAACCGTTTCTCCGGTTACAAGGTCTTTCAGAGTTCCGGCGGAGCGGAAGGTCAGCGCAACCGGATAGAACATCTTATTGACCAGATAGAAATTTTTCCCGCAGACGTTCACGGCAACGGAGTCGGAGTCCTTGCAGATGTTGGTGTAACGACCGTCCGGAATGGAGCGGAACGCACGGTTGAATGCACGGAACTCATCCGTCACCGAACTGTCCGGATTGCCCCAGTAGCCCACGTGAATTTCGTCCACGTCGCGGTATGCAAGCTGCGCGGCGAGCGGCATCAGCGCAAAATCTTCGCGCGGATAGCTGTTCGCCCAGGAGCACATGTAGAGCGGAATCTTCCGCTGGAGCCAGTCGACGGTCGGATAGAAGAGTTCCGGAAGCGACGGCGTGCGGGAGGGATAATGTTCCTGGTTGTTGTGGAGCATGAAAACGAGAGTCCGGTAATCCGGTTTGCGGAACGGCGCGTTGAATTCCGGTTGACTGAAGTAAAAATCCTCTTCTCCGGTTTTTGCGTAGGTGTCGACGCGGATAAAGTCCGGCTCGACAACCGGATTGAAGTCCAGTCCCTCGATTTTTGCGAGCAGCCCCATGTCGATTCCCGCCTCTTTGAGCGTGGAGTCGACGGTCGTTCCTTTTTCGGGATTCAGCGGAATGGAGTTTTTGCAGGAGACCCAGATCTGAAGGCGGAGGCGATCGTTGCCTTTGCGGACTTCGCGGACCAGTTCTTCGCATGTCCGGGCAAGTTTTTTGCAGCGCCAGTTGATCCAGGTCTGTTTCATTTTCGGCGACGTCAGGAATTTGTAACGGAAATGGAAGCGGGTCCCGTCTCCGGTGTCCGGAACTTTGATTCCGGTTTCTTTTTCAAACAGCGCAACAGTGAAATCTTCGTATCCGGTTTTGAGGTTCTGGAAACTCAGAATGGTTCCGGTGTCGCGCAGAGTCAGACCGAGGAACATCGGGTTGTCCGCGTATTTGTCCCGGTAGAACGCAAACAGTTTGCGGAGACCTGCAATGTTTTCCGGATGAATCGGATTCAGTGCGATATGATTGTCAAAGAGGATGCGTCCGTTTTTGTCAACCTGTTCGACCGCCCCTTTTCCGCGTTTCATAAACTCTTTTTCATTGCGGCAGAGTTTGCTTTCCGGCAGGAAATAGATTCCGTTGTGTCCGCCCCAGTTGATGCCGAGACGGCCGTAAAACGGAAGTTTTTCCCGTTCGAACACTTTTGCCATCGTATCCATGCAGCCGTAAATATGGGCTCCGGTCGTGCCGACTTTGCTGTACATGGAAAGATCGGAACCGTTGCGGTCGCCGTCGTATTCCATCAGCTGAACGGTCCACATGTTGTAGCCCTGATGACGCGCATATTCGACGGTGCGTTCCGCCTTTTCGCGCCAGAACTCAAGGTCGACACCTTTGTCTGTCAGCAGGAAGGGCATGTTGAACCAGGTGCCGTCCATAGTCGGGTCTTCGTCCCAGACGCCGATTTTCCGTTTTCCGGGCAGTTCGGGAAGTTTGGGAAGAAGGTCGCTCTGAACTTCAAAAATGCGGATTTTTGAAATCGCGCCGCCTTTTTTGCAGGTCCTGTCGCTGTAGTTTTCGCAGATCAGGGTCACCTCCTTTGCATCGGGGAGCCAGAGCAGACGCTTCGTGCGCATTTTTCCGGAAAGCGGATAGGCGCCTCCGGTCAGGATTCCCATTCCGTTCATCTGTCCGCCGACGGTGATTTTCGCCTTCTCTCCGATGGAATAGAGCGTTACGGTGAAGGTGCGTTTCGCATCGTCGGGATACTCCACTTCGAGCACATGGTAGCGGTTCGGTTTTTGGAGTTCGGGCAACCGCACAAGAAATCCGCTTCGTGCATGAGTTCCGGTTTCAAAATAAGTTCCGGCGGGAGTCGTGACGAACTTCCCCGTCTTGTCCGCACGGAAAGTATTCCATCCGGGCTTTCTGGTCAGATCGATTTCCCCGACCAGTTTCAGTTTGAGATCGCCCGCCGGCATCCGGTCGGTAATGCGTTCCGGTGCAATCACGAGCGTTTCAAAAGTGCGTCCGGCGAGCTCGCTGTGAATCCGGTGAAGTCCGGCGTTTTCCGGCTGAAAGGAGAGCTCGGCGTCGGCGAATCCGCCCGCTTCGGCGCTCAGCGGAACTTCGCGGCTGAAAACGGTTTTCCCGGTGGCGTCGGTGATTGTGATGCGGTCGGCCGCCGAGATTTTTTTCTTCGTAATGTTTTTGAAACGCAGACGGATGCGGTTCTTCTGATTCAGATTCCACGCATAGTCATTGACTTCCATCATGAACGGACGTTTTTCCGCGTAGAGAGCGAGGAGCTCATCAAAGGAGAACGCCCGGTCGTAAATGCGGAATTCATCGATTGTTCCGTTCGCGCCCAGTTCATTGGAAAACTCCGGATAACCGAAGAAGGCGGTGTCGCAGGAATTTTTCGGTTCTGTGTAGACAAGTTTGCCGATGTATCTGCCGTTGTCGAGAACTCCATTGCAGAAGGTGTGCGCCTTTTTTTCCCGGGCGTCCCAGGTGAATGCAATCAGATTCCATTGATCTTTGAACCAGCGCTTGTGAATCGGAG
>URNE01000392.1 GCA_900549045.1 uncultured bacterium
GGCATTGGTCAGGTTGCCGTTGTGGCAGAGGGCCATGGTGCCCCGGCCATGCCGGACGATCATGGGCTGGGCGTTGGGCGTCTCCGGAAACACCATCGGGATTCTGAACCCCGATTCCCCTTTCCGCATCATGCTTGCCGGACACTACGACGAGATCGGTTTCCAGGTCGTCTACATTACCGGCGACGGGCTGATCACCTTCCGTGCGGTCGGCGGCGTCGACAAGGTCACCCTTCCCGCGCTTGAAGTCGACATCCTCACGGCGAACGGCAAGGTTCCGGGCGTGATCGGGCGCAAGCCGATTCACCTTCAGACCCCGAAAGAGCGCGAAACGGTCATGGAGATCAACGAGCTCTGGATCGATATCGGCGCCGAAAGCAGGGAGGAGGCGGAAAAACTCGTCTCCGTCGGCGATCCCGTTGCGTTCCGCGTCAACGCCGCGCGCTTCGGCAAACACCGCATCATGTCGAAGGGACTCGACGACAAGATCGGCGCGTTTGTGATTGCGGAGGCCTTCCGTCTGCTCTCGGAGCGCGGATGCAAACTCGGAGTTTACGCGGTCGGCACGGTTCAGGAGGAGCTCGGGCTGCGCGGTTCCAAGACAAGTTCGTTCGCCATCGATCCGCAGGCCGCAATCGCGGTCGACGTCGGTTTCGCGACGGATGTTCCGGGCGTGGAAAAGAAGCAGTGGGGCGACGTCACCCTCGGCGGCGGTCCCATCATCTGCCGCAACGCCGACATCAACCCCGTGCTCTATTCGAAAATTCTCGCCGCGGCGAAGAAGAGCAAAATTCCCGTGCAGATCGAAGCCGGTCACCGCGCAAGCGGCGGAACCGACACCGCGCAGATCCAGCTCTCCCGCGCCGGAGTCGCCACCGCGCTCGTCAGCATTCCGAACCGTTACATGCACACCCCGATCGAGATGTGCGACCTGCGCGACGCCGAGAAAGCCGCAAAACTCATCGCGGACACCATCATGTCTCTTGATGAAACAAGCACCTTCATTCCGGGGATCGACTGAACATGAGCGGACGGCTTCACATCTTTTCCGGTTCGGACAACTTCTCCATCAAGGAGAGCGTCACGAAATTCATCCGCAAGCTCTGCGGCGATTCGCCGGAGGACAACCCGGCGCTGGAGATCATCCGCGGCGACTCCGACACCGAAAAGTATGAGGAGCTGCTTGACCAGCTGATCAACGCCGTCACGACTCCGCCCTTTCTCACGCCCGAAAAGATTATCTGGCTCCGTCATTTCGACAAATTTGACGCCGCCTTTGCCGAGTCGTCCGACAAAAAACGGAAGAGCCGGCTCGAGTATCTCGCCGGACTTTTCAAAGAGGGAATCATGGACGGCGTCACAGTCGTCATCGACGGTCCCGGCATTGACCGCAAGCGCACGTTCTACAAGGTCTGTGCGGCGGTCTGCAAGGAGAACGGATCGCTGGACTGGTTCGACAAAATCGACCCGAAAGCGCGCGACTTCGGCGTTGCCATGACCCGCCGGGTGCAGGACATGTGCGCGGCAGCGGGCAAACGCATAGCCCCGGATGCGGCAACGTTCCTCGCGGAAACCTCCGCGGGCGACCTGCCGCGTCTGCGCAACGAACTCGACAAGCTCCTTGCCTACACGGAGGGGGCGCCGGGGATAACGCTTGCGGACTGCCATGCTGTCTGCACCGTCACACCGGAAGCTCTTTCGTGGGAGTTTTCGGGTGCGCTTGCCGAACGCAACGCTCCGAAGGCGATCGCATTGATTCCGGCGATCATCGGAACGCTGGAACAGGGCAGTTCGGGCAAAGTGGAACTGGCGATCCTGGGGGCGGTTTCATCGGAGTTCAAAAAACTTCTGACCCTGAAATGCGAGGGCGAACGCTATTCGATTCCGAACAATGCCGGCCCGTCGTTTTTCGAGTCGCTTTTCGCCGATTTGAAAAGCCGGGGCGTGAAGAATTCGTTTGTTTCTCTGCATCCGTTCCGCGCGTTCAAGATGTGGGGAAATGTGAAACGCTTCACCCCGCGGGAGATGGCGGATGTGTTCGACGCCATATTCGAGGCGAACCGGGCGATTGTCACCGGTTCCGACGCCCGCCGCTGTCTGGAAAATCTTGCGATCCGGATCGCCGGACCCGCGAAGAAACGGGGTTGAGCGGCGGATCTTGCGGATCGGACGATCCGCATTGAAACGGAGATCCGCGGACGGCGGGCGATTTGTCCGGCTTGCGGACTTCCTTTTTCCCGGGCGGCTCCGGAGAAAAGAAACGGCATCCGCTTTGAAGAGAAAGCGTCTCTGAAAACACAGAGAGCGCCCGGTTTCCCGGGCGCTCCCTGAAGCTGTTTTTCAGCGGTTGTCCCATCCCCGCTTCCGGAGAGGGGCTCCGGATAGAGTCCGGATGATTATTTTGCCAATTCTATGGCCATGAACAGCAGACGGGAACTGGGGAAGCTTCCCGTGTAGGTCAGCAGACAGTCCTTGGCGTTGGTGGAAGCGCCGCGGTATATCTTGTTGTTTTTGATGGTGTAAAGCACCTTGCCGGGGATTTCCTTGTCCTTCAGTCCCAGAACGGTGTGCTGGGTAAGGATGGTGATTCCGCCGGCTTCGCGCTTTTCCTCGGTGTTTTTAAATGTGACAAAACCGTCGTATATGATGGCTTCAAGAATATTGCCGCGCTGTCTTTTCGTTTCGAGAAGCGTGGCGAAACAATCTTTTCTGTCAATGGAGAATCCCTTGTAGATGCGGTTTCCCATCAGGCGGAAAATGCTGTTGGAGGGAGAAGCGGTCGGAGTTCCTTTGGCGACCATGTTTCCTGGATGAGAGTAAAGAATCTGCTTTCGGGCGGCATCGCTGTAAAACTTTCCTCCCTGATAGTAGCAGATGACGTCTTTCGGCTGTTTGGAATCGCCGCGATAAATGGTTTCTGCGGCGAAGCATCCCATTGCGAGTC
>URNE01000393.1 GCA_900549045.1 uncultured bacterium
GAATACGGTTGGCGAATAACCGCCCTGATCGGCTGGGAGCCGTGGGCATAAATAAAGGAGTACGACTATGAACATGGCAAAACTGAAACAGATGAAAAAACGCTGCAAGGGACAGGCGATCGTTGAGTACATCATCATCGTCGTCATCGTTGCGCTTGCCGCTCTCGCGGTTCTGGGAATTTTCAGTGACACCATCCGCGAAAAAATCGGCGGCGCCGCTGCAACTCTCGGAACTCAGAAAGACGTGGATTCCGCCGTGGACAAATCCTCCGTCGAGACCCTCAAGGAACTCGACAAGGGCGGCATCACGACCGAATAAGCCTCCGCGGCCGTCTTTGCCATGCGGAAACAGCGCCCGCACATCCGGCATGGAGAGCGGGCTTCCTCCATTGTGGAAGCCATGCTCTGCATGTTCCTCATCCTTCTGCTGACTTTCGGACTCCTTCAGTTCTTCTATTACTCGGTCGCGCAGATGGTCACGGATTACGCCGCCTTCCGCGCCGCACGCTCCGTCGCAGTGGGCTTCAAAGAGGTCATTGCGGAGCGCGAAGCAAAACTCAAAGCCATCGCCGCTTCCGGGAAGATGCGCTTCCCCCTCGACACGAAATCCGATGCGGAACTGCCGTTTGCAACCGCCATCGGACAGTTCTGGTATGAGCGTCTCGCCATCATCGACTATATGGAAATGACACGCGATCTCCGCTACGATTACTGGACTGCGGAAGAGAAAAAAAACGACTCTGACGACAATAGCGCCAGCACCAGTTTCGAACTCAAAACAAAAGAAGTCGGCAGCTCGCTGGCCACAACGGCCACATTCTATGATTATCCCTGGATCATGCCGTTCCGGGGCGCATTTCTGAATACGGGAAAACTCGACATTTCCGCCGAAGCGGAGCTCGCCAATCATGCGGCGGCATTTACGGAGTGACCTCATGCGGAACCGTGTGAAAACATTCCGGAAAGAGCGCGGACAAGTCCTGATTCTCGCGCTGATCGCCCTTCTCGTGCTCGTTCTCGCCATCTTCATTCTCTTCGACATTTCCAACATCATCCGCGCCAAAGTCAAAGCGCAGAACGCCGTCGACGCCGCCGCCCTCACCGGGGCGAACTGGCAGAGACACACCCTGAACCTCGTCGGAGAACTCAACCTCATCAATGCGACAACCGCGCTTATGAGCGACCCGAACTTCATGCGAGCCGAAAGCGACCGGGAAGACGAAGAGTTTTCATTGGACCGTGCGGTCATCCAGCGGCAGCTCCTTGCGAAAACCACGCGCACAATCAACCAGATGCAGCAGCGCGTTCTCTTCATCGTCCCCCTCATCGGATTCGGCGCGGCGCAGCAGACCGCAAAGAACAACGGCATCAACGCCAACGAGGAGTGGGGAAAACGCGTCTCCGACCAGCTCGATTACGTCGCGGCGTCTCCCTTTGCGCAGGAGACGCCGCACCGCTACAACTGGTTCCGCTCCTACGCATACGCGCTCAACACGATACTTCAGACCGACGCCGACGGCGAAACTTCAAAGGGAATCGCGGTTCTGCCGAATGCACGGATGATCGGCGCGCCGCGCGTCATCACGGTGCCTCCGGCGGGATCCAACGACTTCGCGCGCTTCTTCAACAATCACCGCTATTTCGAGGCGATTCAGGCCAACTACTGGTGCTGGCTCCGCGAATTTCTCCGCATGGATTTCTCCCGCGACGACTGGTGGAACGGGCTCACCATCCGCACCAATCATTTTTATAAACAGAGCGAATACCTTCCCGTCCACATTCTCGTTCCCGACATTCACGGCAAGGAGGACGGCGGAACCGAAGTCGACCCGGTTGTCGAAACCCGCTGGAATGATCCGGCATTCAACACGGCTCTGGACGATGTCATCAAAAAACGCAACTATCCCGGGCAGAAACTTCAGAACGTTTTCCAGAACGACCCGAACCCGAAGTTTGATCCCGCCACCGGACAGAGGATTCCGGAAGCCGGCGTGGACGCCCGGCTCAACCCCCTCCCCTCGCTCAGCTGGGCTTATTACGATGAAGACCGCTGGATGGATTACGACGGCTCCGTCGTTTCCGAATGGGACAGCTATCTGCGCCGCTCCATCAGCCCGCGCGCGGCGTACTACTCCGGCGCGGTCTCCCGCATGGACACGCTGCTCTCCCCCGTCACGGTCTCCGGAACGCTCGGAGTCAAAAACGACGAGGAGAGCGACAGGACGATCGGCGCGCTCTTTCAGGATTCCTCCGCGGAAAATATCCGCAACTATGCCGAACGCATCGACAACGCGCAGAAACGTCTGAAAAACATCCCGCACAACGTCCACGCCAACGCACTGGCAAAGCCGTTCGGCTCGGTGACACTCAACGGAGAACAGAAACCGCCCCACGTGACCCGCGTCGTCCTTCCGGTCTTCACGGAAAGTTCGCTGATCCCGATGGCTTTGGAAAATCCCGGAGCGAACGGGCTCGCAAACTACGCGTGGTACCTTTTCCTCCGCGAATTCGTGCCGCGCCTCGGATACTCCAACAGCATCGAACAGGCGTGGAACGCGACCCCTCTTCAGTTCCAGCGGGAAATCAGCCAGTACGTCGAAGCCCTGAAGAAGATGAACGATCCGCAATGGCGCGATCAGGGAATCACCTGGCTCGAAACGGAAACGCGCGAGCGCAAGGAGGACGATCCGCCCGACTTGAAGATTCCGACCAACGAAGACGGCTGCGAATACTGGCCGTCCGGCGGCGGTCCCGGTCACCCCAACCCCATGCACTGAGGAGGCGTTATGAAAGATTTCAAAGCGATTCAATGGTTTCTGAACGAACTTCCGGACCTGCGGAAGAACGGTCTGCTCGACGCTTCGACCGCGGAACGGCTGACGGCACATTATCGGGAAGAGCTCGGAGGCCCCCCCGTCCGGAACACCCTGTTTTTCTGTCT
>URNE01000394.1 GCA_900549045.1 uncultured bacterium
AGTGAATGATTTGAAAAACGCCTCTTTCCCAGGAGCAAGGCTGAGATCAAGAAAGAAGGTCCGGCTCTTCATGTGCGGATAAAGGTTCAAATCGGGACTTGCGAACTCGATGGTGTATTCTTTCCATTCCGGAGTCAGAGCAAATTTTTCCAGCTTTTTCCAGTTCCGCTGTCCGGGAACATAGGTGTTCGGGCCGAAGGTCAGCGCGGCGGAATCCGGAGATTTTGCAGAGAATGTGAGACGGTATTTCTTCCCGAAGCTGACGGGAAGATAGGAGGAAATGACGGAATACTTTTTCTGAACGGTGCCAGCAGTTACGCGCATGGCTTTTCCCCCGTCGATGTGGTCTTCGGCGTCAACGACGGCAACATCGCCGTCCTTCCAGCTGTAGGTATGGAAAAACAGCGGAGTGTTCCCTGTTTCGGAATTGAAATCCACGGTGATTTTCCGGAGATCGCCTTCTGAAAGTTTTTCCAGCCTGATGTTTGAAATCTGCGCGCGGAATCCGGAAGTTCCGAACAGCTGAAAGCGCATGATCTGTTCCACATCGGATGCGGGAGCGTAGAAATAGCTGCTGACTGTTCCAGCCGCATTGCCTGCCGTCTGCGAAAACGTGACATTCTGTTTGAACGTGCCGAACTGTACAAACAGCTGGTCTTTCAGGCTTTTCCCGTGAAGGGCGGTGGAATAGGAAAGACGGTATACGCCTTCCGGGAACTGTTTTTTCAGCATCAGATTGGACCAGCGCTTTTCGAGGTTGTCTGCTGTTGCCGTTCCTTCTGAAATCTTCCATTCCTGTGTGCGGTTCCATTTTCTGAGTTCGGGCAGTTCAATTTGTTCCGCCGCGGCTGCAGTGAAGGCTGCACTCAGTGCCAACAGTGCGATTCGGTTCATAACAAGACTCCTTTTTTTGTTTATGAACTTTCAGAATTTTCTGAAAGTTCATATATGCTGCTGTTTGTCTGCTGATACGGAAGCTCTTATTTATCAAGCCAGCGCATCATGATTCTTGTATCCAGTCCGTCCCATAAAAACGGCCAGACGTCTTTTGTGTAATAGACGGTTCTGAGTTTTATTGTGGAGACATGCCAGTCGAGATGAAGAACGTTTGTGCTGAAGGTATGTCTGCCCGCAACGCGTCCTTCCTTGTACATCTGTGTGACACTGAAACGCCAGTGTCCGGTATCCGGTTTGTAGCCGTCCGGCGTCTTGTGGCCGCTTTCCGCGCTGGGGCTGTTGCTGACAACATCTGCAAGAAAAATTTTCTTCGACGGGGAACGGCAGGAATCAAGACGTCCGGATTTATAGAGATCGAAGTTCCCGCTTTGGTAAATCATATCAGAGTTGATTCCGTAATGCGGATTGGTGTTCCACCAGCTGCCGATTCCGGTCATGGGATAACTGCCTGTCATGGTCGGACAGCGCAGCTGCTGACGTTTTATGTAGCCTCCGCGGGCTTTGTCGGCATTTCCGACGTTCGCCGTTGTGCCCATCAGACAGTCTGTCCAGTAGGGTCTTGCCCAGGTCTCTGCGCCGAAAGTCGGAGGAAGATAGTTTTCGGAATCATTGCAGTACATTCCGAATCCGAGACCGAGTTGTTTCAAATTGTTTGTGCAGGAAATCCGGCGGGCCGACTCTCTTGCCGCATTCAGCGCGGGCAGAAGCATCGCGGCGAGGATTGCGATGATGGCTATCGTTATTATGTCTGCTTGTTAAATATACGTTTCGTATGATAAATAATATACCATCTCTTTATCTCAAATTCAAGTCTTCTTTTGAATAAGAAAAAGCTTTAATCGAATTTCAGCTCGTAGGCTAGGAATCTTGGCCGGAGTCACACAACCATCAACAGCGAACTCCAACGGCATCGGATAGAGGAAGATCCGAACCACCGGAAGAACACCAATTACTGCGTCTTCAGCCGGAAATGCAACAAGAACAAAGTCTGCACTCTTCCGCCGTCAAGTTGTCAGGGGAAATGCAGTCGCTGCCGAATCGTTTCGTGCAACAAATATTGTCCGGATTTTGTAGAGGACAAGTGCCGACGGCTGGATCGTTCGCCGTATGTGTGCAATGGCTGCAAGGATCTGAAATCGTGCTCAAAGCAGAAGTATTTTTACAGCGCGTTGAACGCGATGGAGGAATATCGCACCGTGTTGGTTGAATCCAGACAGGGGATTGATGCATCAGAAGCCGAGATTCAGCAGTATATGGCGCTGATCCGGCACGGCTTGAGTCAAGGTCAGGCACTTCATCACATGATGACGTCCCATCCGGATGTTTTTCAGAAATGCGAGAAAAGCCTTTACAACTATCTGCCCCGGGATATTTTTGACCTGCCGCGCGGGAGCATGCCCCGGATGAACATCAGGAAGCCGCGCACGAAAGAGAAGCGCCGGCACAAAATTGATCCGAAATACCGGATCGGCAGAAAATATTCCGATTATCTGGATTTTATGGAGCAGCATCCGGAACTGGTGCCTGTTTAGATGGATTCCGTAATCGGCGAAGTGGGTGGAAAAGTCCTGCTGATGGTTCTTTTCCCTTGCGGAATGCTGCTGGCTAGGCTGCGTGACACCAATAATTCGCATTCCGTCATCGACTATATCGATTTTTTTGAACGGAATTTCGGTCTGAATTTGTTTCGAAAATTATTTCCCGTGATCTTGACGGACAATGATTCCGAGTTTTCCAACCCTATGGCCATTGAGTTCAGTCCCGTGACCAGAGAACGCCGGACATGGGTCTTTTCCTGCGAAGCAAACGCCGCCTGGCAAAAAGGATATATTGAGAACAATCACACCAATCTGAGGCGAATCCTCCCCAGAAAGACTTCCTTCAATGGCTTGACTCAAGATGATATTGATCTCGTTCTTTCACACCTCAACAGCTATAATCGCAAACTTTTCGACGATATCCCTGCCATTACGCGGTTCAAC
>URNE01000395.1 GCA_900549045.1 uncultured bacterium
CTTTTATTTGTATTTTTTCCAGCAGTTCCGGAATTGCTGTTATCTCATTGCTTTTTTTTTTTTTTTTTTTTTGCACAAGGCAAAACCCTTTTTTCTTTTTTCATGATTTTTTCTGGCATTTCTGCGTATATCTGCTATATTACAAGCTGAAAGTTCTAACAGGAGGAGGATATGAAACGCATTTCATGGAACGATCCCGATGCGGCGGCTGAACTGAACGCTCTCTACAACCGTCCGGCATGTCCGCGCGAAGTCGAAAAATCCGTCGCGGATATCGTGGCGAACGTCAGAGCAAACGGAGACGACGCTGTCTGCGAATATCTCGCCCGTTTCGACAAAGTCTCGCTTGCCCCCGCTCAGTTCGTCGTCTCCGCGGAAGAATGCGCGGAAGCGGAACAGGCGGTTGACGAGACCGCGAAAACAGCGATTGCAACCGCCATTGCCCATGTCACCGCTTTTGCGGAACAGGCAAAACCGCACGATCATTCCTTCTCGCCGCGTCCGGGCGTCACTCTCGGCGAACGCTTCGTGCCGATGGAGCGCGTCGGCTGCTATATTCCCGGCGGAACGGCTCCGCTCGTCTCGACGGTCATTCACACGGTCGCCATTGCAAAGGCTGCGGGCGTGCGGGAGATCGTCGCAACAACGCCGGTGATGAAGAACGGCAAAGTCAATCCCGCAACGCTCTATGCTCTGAAACAGGCGGGGGCGACGGAGGTCTGGAAGCTCGGCGGCGCATATGCCATTGCCGCGCTTGCATACGGGACGGAAACTCTGCGCAAAGTCGACAAGATCGTCGGCCCCGGAAACGCATATGTCGCGGCCGCGAAAAAACTGGTTTACGGTTCCGTCGCCATTGACATGGTGGCCGGTCCCTCCGAGATTATGATTATCGCCGACCGTACGGCGAATCCCGCTTTCGCCGCCGCCGACATGCTGTCGCAGGCGGAACACGGAAGCGGACTCGAACAGTCGGTGATCGTAGCGGATTCCAAAGAGTTCCTGGACGCCGTGGAAACGGAACTGAAACGTCAGTCGGTTACGCTCCCGCGCATTGAGACGGTCAACCGCGTGCTCGAAAACGGAACTTTCATGATCGAAGCCAAGGACATGATGGAAGCCGCGGAGATTGCAAGCGGTTATGCGCCGGAGCATCTGGAAGTGATGTGCGAGAACCCGCGCGCGCTTCTGCCGCACCTCAAAGCCGCCGGCGCGATTTTCCTCGGACAGTGGACCCCGGAGCCCGCGGGCGATTTCACCGCGGGGCCGAGCCATGTCCTCCCGACCGCCGGAACGGCAAAGTTTTTCCATGGTCTTTCCACCGCCGATTTCATGCGCCGGAGCAGTCTGCTGGAATATTCGGAGGAAGCTCTGATGAAAGAGGTTTCCGCCATTGAATGTTTTGCTTCGCTGGAAGGTCTTGCGGCACACGGCAGAAGCGCATCCATCCGGAGGGACCGCAGAAAATGAAGATCCCGAGCGTTCGTCCCGTTATTGCGAAACTGACCGGTTACGTTCCCGGCGAACAGCCGAAATGGAACCGGATCGTCAAGTTGAACACCAATGAGAATCCGTATCCGCCGACGCCGCGTCTGAAGCACGTTCTGACGGATTCCGCGATTGAGAAGCTCCGTCTTTATCCGGATCCGGTTGCGCAGGCTCTCCGTGAAGAGATCGCCGCGTTCCACGGCGTTTCGCCGGAACAGGTGATTGCCGCGAACGGATCGGATGACGTCCTGACGATTCTCGCCCGCTGTTTTCTGGATGAGACGCATCCGCTTGCGATGCCCGTTCCGACCTATTCGCTTTACCGGACGCTGGCGGAACTTCAGAATGCGCCCGTGATTGCTGTTCCGCTGAAGAAAGAGGACAATTTTGCTTTTCCCGAGGATTTCGCGCAGAGAATTCAGGGAGCGTCGATCGTGATGATTGCGCGTCCGAACGCGCCGACCGGAAATTCGTATCCGCTGGAACTGATGGAGAAGCTCTGTTCGGAATTTTCCGGCGCGGTGCTTTTCGATGAGGCGTATGCGGATTTCGCGGACGACAACTGCGACGCCTTCCTGAAGAAGCATCCGAACGTCATTGTTTCGCGCACTTTCTCGAAAAGCCGTTCGCTGGCGGGCGTCCGCTTCGGTTATGCGCTGGCACGGCCGGAGATCATTGCGGAAATGATGAAGGTGAAAGATTCTTACAACGTCAACGCCCTGACTCAGCTTTTCGCTCTGGAGTCGTTCCGCGACAAAGAATATCTGGCGGAGACTTCGGCGAAGGTGCGGGCGACGCGCGATGAATACCGCGTGAAACTGGAGTCGCTCGGCTTCCGGGTGATTCCCTCGCAGACGAATTTCCTTTTTGCCGCTCCGCCGAACCGCGACGGCAGGGGTTTCTTTGAGTTCTTGCGGACAAAGCAGATTCTCGTGCGCTATTTTCCCGGAGAGATGACCGGAGAGTTCGTGCGCATCACCATCGGGCTTCCCGAAGATATGGCATTCCTTCTGGAGTGCGCGGAAGAGTTCTGCAAAAAATAAAGGGAAAAACGAAGAGCGCGGAGAGAATCGGATTCTCTCCGCGCCGTATATTATCCGCGCAGAATTGCTCCGCAGACGGAACCGCCGGTTCCGCCGGAGCGGAGGCGTCCGAATGCGCGGATCCATTCCAGCGCTTCTTTTGCGATTCCGGATTCGGATTCGTCTGAGCCGACACTGACCGAAAGTCCGCCCATTGAAGCGGATTTCACTCCGGAAAGTCTCAGTTTCCGGAACTTTTTTCTTTGCGGATCGCACATGGCGAACGCCTGTTCGCAGACCGCATGTTTTACCGCGTCCGGGATTGCCGTTTCGGAAACCGGCAGACCATCGGCGTCGAATATTCCGCTGCGGGGCCAGCGGAGCGTCTGCTACCATATTGCCGGACTTCCCTTCAAGCTTTCTCA
>URNE01000396.1 GCA_900549045.1 uncultured bacterium
GACTACATCTTCCGCAATCCGCTGTTCTCCGGTCTTAAACCGGAGTTTTTTGTATATGGACAATATCCAGAGACTTGGAATCGCCCTCATCCTGTCCGGCCCCAGCGGGTCCGGAAAATCCAGCATCAGCAAAGAAATCATGAAACGGCATCCCGATGTTGCGTTCTCCATCTCCTGCACCACGCGCGCGCCGCGCGGAACCGAACGGAACGGTGTCGATTACCATTTCCTTTCCCGCGAAGATTTCCGGAAGAAAATCGAAGCCGGCGATTTCATCGAATACGCGGAAGTCCACGGGAATTATTACGGAACTCTCAAATCCGAAGTCCTCGACCGCGTCACAAGGGGAATCGACGTCATACTCGACATCGACGTTCAGGGCGCAGCGAAGGTTCACGAGCTCTGCAAGACAAATGAGATTTTCCGCGACTGCGTCGAATTCGTCTTCGTCGCCCCCCCCTCCCATGCAGAACTCGAACGCCGCCTCCGCGGACGCGGCACCGACGCGGAAGAGGTCATTCTGAAGCGTTTAAAAAATTCCATACTTGAAATTTCCCGCTGGAGGGAGTATTCTTATCTGCTGATCAATGACGACTTTGCGAATGCCGTGGAGAAATTCAACGCGCTTCTCCTCGCATTCCGCATGTCCACCAAACGATGGAAAGAGGATATCAATGCCTGACAACAATGCTCTTCTGCTCGGCGTGACGGGCGGGATCGCGGTCTACAAAGCCGCCGACCTCTGCTCAAAACTTTGCGCATCCGGATACGACGTTCATGTGATGATGACCGATTCCGCCCGGCATCTGATTTCCGACAAGCTCTTCTTCACGCTCTCGCGAAATCCAGTCATTTTCGACCTCTGGGACACGCCGACCTGGAAGCCGGGACATATCGAGATCTCCCAGCTTGCGCGTCTGATGGTGATTGCCCCCTGCACCGCGAATTTTCTCGGCAAATACGCAAACGGAATCGCCGACGACGCCCTCACGACCTCCGCGATGGCCTACGAAGGAGAGGTTCTGCTCGCCCCCGCGATGAACACGCGCATGTGGCGGAATCCGGCGGTCCGGCACAACTGCGAAACACTCCGCGCACGCGGAATTCACTTTGTCGGTCCGAACGCGGGACGTCTTGCCTGCGGCGACTCCGGCGAAGGGCGCATGGCGGAGGTCTCCGAGATTCTCGACGCCGTCCGCGAACTCCTCCCCCTCCCCTGAATGGAGCGATCATGGCAAAGCCGTCTTTCTATCTGAATGCGCCTGAAATACACCTCTGCGCAGTCTCGAAAACCCGTCTTTCCTCGTTCTGGAATCATCTGATGCTCGGCGGGTGCTACTGGAGACTCTATCATCACACCGCACGCGGAGCAGGCGTTTTCCTGGACGGGAAGAAACTTGAACTCGTTCCAGAGAAGGTTTATCTGCTCCCGCCGAACTGCAATCTGCGGACCTGGTCGGACGGGGTTCCGGAGCAGCTTTACATCCATTTTGAGGTGGAGAACATCTCAGGCAGCCGGGCGCATCTGCTGAACGGAGTCGAGCTTGCAAAAGCGGGATGCGTCGCCGGGATTCTGGAGGAACTGCACGAGAGTTTCGCGCAGGAGAACTGTCCGCCGGCACGCCGCAAACTGCTTGCGCTGTCCCTGCTGACCGCCTCGATCGCCAAGCTTCCGAAAGAGGCTTTTTCGGAAATCGACTGTGACCGCCGGATCATCAACGCCTGCGATTTCATCCGCTCCAACACGGACAAGGAGATCAATCTTTCGATGCTCGCGCACATCGCGGGGCTTTCGGAAAATGTGTTTCTGCGGGACTTCAAGGCGCAGACGGGCAGCACGCCGTATCAGTATCTGCTGCACGTCCGCTACACCCAGGCCGCGCGTCTGCTTCAGTTCGGCAACTGCACGATCGACGAAATCTGTTATATGATCGGCGTGAACGACCGTTTCCATTTTTCGCGCACTTTCAAGCGCATGTACGGCGTTCCCCCCGCACAATACCGAAAACATCTTCAGGAACAGACCTCCGCGGAGGAATGATCACTCCTCTTTCCGCGTCACGCCGGGACCATGGATCGTGCTGACGCCGCGGTTGTTCTCCAGACGCAGAACAACCGGAACGGCGGCGTCAATGCCGTGCGCATGCGAAATGATCCCGATCAGCTTGCCGTTCTGACGCAGACTCGACAGCTGTTCCAGAGCGTGCTGAAGCGTATCCTCGTCCAATGTGCCGAAACCTTCATCCAGAAACAGTGTGTCTATGCGGGCCCGGTCACGCGCCATGCGCGAAAGACCAAGAGCAAGAGACAAACTGACCAGGAACGTTTCCCCGCCCGAAAGATTGCGCGTGGAACGGACCTCGTCGCCGCGGTAACGGTCAATGATATTGAACTCCAGACCGTTCTTCGGATTCGCGGAAAGGATGAAGTGATCCGTAAATTTCTCCAGCTGCGCATTCGCCCGCTCAATCAAAGTCTCAAACGCCAGACTCTGCACGAACGAACGGTACTTCTTGCCGTCCGAAGAACCGATCAGGTCATTCAGGAGTTTCCATTTGCGGCAAAGTTCCTCCTGCACGGCGATCTGTCCGGCAAGCCCGGCGAAACGTTTCCGCTCCTGCTCGTCGCGTTCCAGAAGAAGTCTGTTTTCCACAGCCGCCGACTGCGCCTGCCGACGCTTTTCATCCAGAGCCTTGAGCGCGGCAGACATCGCCTCAACGTCCGCAGGAAGCCCTACCCCGTGCGCAGAAAGAAAATCCCGCGCGGCCGTTATCCGTTTCCGAGACTCCTCCGAACTCGTTTTCAGCGAGGCGGCTTTCAGACGGAGCTCCTGCAGAGCCTTCTCAGAATCCTTCTGCATTTTCTGCGCGGAGGCGCAAGCGTCATTCGCTTTCTTCTCCTCTTCATCGGGAAATTTATCTCCGAAA
>URNE01000397.1 GCA_900549045.1 uncultured bacterium
GTTATAAGCGTTGTTTCTGTTCGGAGAAAATCGTCCCTCTTGACATGTTCCCGGGAACTCCGAATCTGGAAACGATGATTCTTCTGGAACCGGAAGAGTAACCCGCTTCTCTGCGGGAGAAAGGCATGTCTATGGAGCCGATGAATTCCCGTTCCGGGCGTTTCGTCTTCATTGCGGAAACACTTGCGGTCCTGTTCGTGTTTCTTCTTCCGCTGAAATTCGGCGCGGTGATCGGCATTCCCGACATCACGATGATTTACTGGCGGGAGCTTTTTCCGCTCATCATTTCGCCATGGCCTTCGACTCTGCTTCCGGCATTCGCCGCTTTCCTGCTGGCGGTGACACTGATCTGTGTTCCGAAAAGTCCGCGCTGCACGGCAAAAGGAACGCTCGCCCTGCTCTGGCTCGCATTCGCCGGCGCGGGGATCCTCGGAGCGTTTGCTCCGGGGGTGATCGTCAATTACCCGATGCACATGATTCCCTACGGATTCGGGCTCGCCGCCACCGCGATGGCGTTTGCGATTCTGCTTGACAACCGTCCGGCGTTCGCGTCAAAACTTTTCGGGGCGACGGCCCTTGCTCTGTTCTTTTCGCTCTGGTCCGCTCTGAGCCAGTATTTCTCCGGCTTTGAAGAGACGATGGAGCAGGTGCGGAAAATGGAGGCCGAGGGGATGCGCTTTCATGACAATATGAAGACGCGTCTGAGCGAACAGCGGATCAGCGCGGATTTTTCCGCCTGCAATGCCTATGCGGGCTATCTGCTGCTTGCGGTTCCCGTTCTGCTTGCCTGGCTCTGGAAAGCGGGGGGACGAGTGAGTCCGCCGATGGCAAGCCGTCTCTTTTTTACGGTTCCGGCGGCGCTGATTTCCGCATTCGTCCTGATAAAGACAGGCAGCCGCGGCGCGGTTTTTGCCGCGGGGCTTGCGGTGATTTTCTGTCTGCTTGCGCTGAAACTTCCGCGCAAGGTGCGTTGGGGCGTGCTTGCACTGATTCCGGTTGGAGCCGGGGCGTTTGCACTGATGCTGATGCTTGGACGCGGCGCGAAATCAATGATTTTCCGCTTTGATTATTTTCAGGCGGCGTTCCGGATGATGCTGGAATCGCCGCTGACCGGACAGGGCTGGGGCGGATTTTTCCAGCGTTATCTTGTTCTGAAACTTCTGGAAAACGACGAGGCACCGAAATCTCCGCACAACCTTCTTCTGACTCCAGGTTCACAGGCCGGAGCGCTCGCGTTTCTGCTGATTTCCGCGATCGCCGTTCTTGCGGCGTGGTTCTGCATCCGCTGTTTCCGCCGTCATGATCTGCGCGATTTTCTGCGCGACGACCATGTGATGCAGTCCGCCGCGGCGTTCGGTCTTGCCGCCTGGGGAATTCATTCGATGCTGGAGGTGAGTTACGAAACTCCGGCGTCGATGGCGCTTGCAATCGTTTTCGGCGCGATCGTCTGTTCTTTAAAGGAAAACACTCCGGAGGAGCAGCCCGCGGCGGCGCATCCGCATATCTGGAAATCGACGTTCGTGCTCTCGTCGCTCTGCATCATTCTGTGCGCCCTTCTGACTTCGAAACCGCTGATTCAGTTTGAGCTGGCGTTTGAAGATCTGACCAATCTTCAGGATCCGAGATTCAGTCCGTCAAAGACGGTTGCTCCGCCCGATGCGGTTCTGAATGCGGCGAAACGTTGCGATGAAATTGCTCCCCGCTCCCCGTTCCAGTGCAAGAGCGTGAGCACTTATTTTGCCATGCTTCAGGAATGGAGTCTTGCGGAAAAATATCTGGATGAAGCGATCCGCCGCGCGCCTGGAATGGCGGCTCTGCATTATCAGCGGTACCGTCTGCTGTTGCGGGATCCCTCGCGGGCGGCGGAGGCTCTGCAGTCGCTCGAAACGGCGCGGCGTCTCTCGCCGCACAATCCGCGTTACAAGGAGGCCGTGCCGTGAGAGGACGGGTTTTCATTGCATCCGAGCATGGCTTCTGTTTCGGAGTGAATCATGCGGTAGGCATGGTTGAAAAGGCGGTGCGAATCGGGCCTCGCCCTGTGCGAGTTCTGCATGAAATCGTTCATAATGAATATGTTGTGGACTCATTCCGCAAGCGCGGCGTGGAGTTCTTTGAAGAACTGGATCCGTCGTGGCGCGGCGGAACTCTGATTTTCAGCGCGCATGGAGTTTCCCGCGCAATCGAAGAGGCCGCGCGGAAGATGAATGTGACACTGCTGGATGCGACATGTCCGCTGGTCAAGAAGATGCATGCCAGGGCGGCGGAGTTTGAATCCGAGGGACGGACCGTGATTCTGATCGGAAAGCGTTCTCACCGCGAAATCGAAGGGGTGATCGGCCGTTTGCGGAAAACTCCGGTCGTTGTGGAAAACCGTGCGGACATCGACCGCATTCAGCTGCCGTCCGATGCTCCGCTGGCATGTCTGACGCAGACAACTTTGAGCGTGGATGACTGCGCGGAGCTGTTTGCGGTTCTGAAGGCGCGTTTTTCCGACATTGAAATCAAAAGCGGGATCTGCGCGGCGACGTCGGACCGTCAGAGGGCGGTCAAGGAACTGGCAGCCCGCTGTCCGCTGATTCTTGTCATAGGTTCCTGCAACAGCTCGAATTCCCGGAAACTCCGGGACGTGGCGGAGTCGTGCGGCGCGCGGGCCCGGCTGATTGCTTCCGCGGATGAACTGAAGCCGGCGGAACTGCCGGATGTCGATATCGGAGTGACCTCCGGGGCTTCCGCTCCGGAATATCTGCTTCAACAGGTCGTCGATAAACTGACCGGAGCCGGATGGGAGAAAACAAAATGAAATCGGTTGATTCGTTGGCAATACTGAAACATTTTTATCCGGAGGATACGCCGCTGCGCCGTCTTCTGGTTTCCCACAGCGAACAGGTGCGGGACAAGGCACTGGCGATTCTGGGAAAGTCCGGGA
>URNE01000398.1 GCA_900549045.1 uncultured bacterium
GGCAACACGTTCTACTATTTTGTGTTCGGACTCGGCATTCACGGCAACGCCAACGTCACCGTGAACATCGCCGGAATCGGTTCACGCGCCGTCGACGGATTCTCGCGGAAAATCGTCTCCGCCAGATGGATGGACAACGGCGAGGAGATTCAGATTTCGCAGAATCTGGAAGCCGGCATGGCGACCTTCCGCTGCACCGGCTATCCGTTCGGCAGTCACACGGTCGTCCGTGTAATCAAAATCGAAACGGTTTAAGCTCACTTTCCCCGGCTTCCGCTGATGAAAGCCGGGGGAATATCGCACAACAAATCCTCCGTGTTCCGTACGCGGAGAAACGGAGACGCGCAATCCGGAAAACGGTTCCCGTGAATGCGGATGTTCCGGTGAACGGTTTCCGATGAACCTGCCGCGGTTTCCGGCACGATCTCAATGACCGAGCATCCGGAGCCGCGGAACTCATTGCCGCTGATTTCCAGATCCGTCACCCCGCCCGATTCGAACCATGATCCGGCGTCGCCGGAAATGTAGATGACCGGAGAACCGGAAGCATGAATGAATGTATTCCGCCGGATCGCACATTTTCCGGCGGAGGTGAGCAGGATTCCGCGCGTCGGATAACCGGCAAAACGGCAATCATGAATTTCCGCATCCGGGTATGCGCTCATGTTTTCAATCACCGCATATTCCGGCAGATCCGCAAATGGCTCGGAAAGCGTCAGATGCACGCCATGACTCCCTTCCAGCTCAGCCGCCTTCACCGTGCGGAATTCCAGACGGACGAGAGAATGTCCATCGACCAGCGCCACGCGGTCATCCGGTTCAAACGGAAGAATTCCCCAGGTTTCCGGCTGCATAAAGCGGAGAAAAATATCGGGACCTTCCTGACGCTCCAGCTTCAGATAAGTTCCGTGGATATTGAGCGGATCATCCTGTGCGCCGCAGAACCGGCTTTCCGCAAGCTCGAATCTGCCGCGGCAGGAGGAAATATGAATGCAATCGGCGAACGCGGCGCAGATGCGCCCCGGTTCCGGCTCATGAATCAGATTCCGGAACTCAAGTCCGGCGGACATCTGCGCGATGATTCCAAGCCCGGGGGTAAAGCGGAGCGTCAGCGATTCCAGCATGATGTCCGAACAATGGTCAATCAGTATTCCCACCTCATTCCGTGCGGGATTCCGGAACTGCCACACATCCCCCGCCATTCCGGGAAAGGGAGATTCAAAATTCAACAGAATTCCGCGTTCGCCGACTCGTTCCGCAGAAAGCGCGGCACGGACCGGGTTGAAGTTGCTCCGCAGATTGCGGAGTCCTTCTGCGGAAGCGCTCTGTGCAATCACCGTTTCCGGAGCTTCCGGAACACCATCCGGATCCAGCCAGAAAAGACGGTTCTCCCGGATAATGAACGGAGAATCCGCCGAAGCGAGAAATTCCGCACAACATCCCTCCTTCCGGACCAGCTGCATTTCAGAAACGCGCGGACAGAAAAAGTGCACGGAAAAACCGCGCAGGACAACCGATTCACAATTCAGCAGAAAAATCGGGGAGACATCCCCCTCAAACCAGAATTCCGCGCCGTGTCCGTCAATGACAATGTTCCGCATTCCGCGCAGAAGAACAGCCGCATGACGCTCAAACAGCGTTCCGTCATCCGCATTGGCGTTGCTGACGGCAAAAGGAAACGCTGCCGCGTCTTTTTTCCGGAAAACATAGCGTCCGGACTGAAGATTCAGAATGGAATCCGGTTCCATTTCCGCAAGACGGGCGGCAAACGCGGCACCGCAGTCGCCGGAGGGAGGGAAATAATATTGTTTCATACAAAATCTCAGGTCGTTTCACCGATGAAAGTCGGACAGTTCATCATCTGGAAGACGGGTCCGGTTCCGGGATTCTGAAGGAGCATGACGAGAGTGTCGATGCCGCGGATTCCCATCTCAAGAAGCGGCTGCGCCGCAGAGGTCAGACGGTTCCGGACAGCGGACTCGGAGCCGTCGAATCCGGCAAGGGCGATCTCATCGGGAACTTTGATTCCCTTGCGGCGGAAACTTTCCTGGAGAGCAAGCGCGCGAAGGTCGCTGACGCAGAAAAGCGCATCCGGACGCTCCCGTTTCGGAAGGTTGAAAATCTTGTCCGCGATTTCACACATGTCATAGAAATTTTCCGCAACGCGGAAATGATGCGCCGGATTCAGTTCAAGTCCGCTTGCGTGAAGGGTGTCAAGAAAACCATTCCGGCGAAGCGCGTAGGTCTGCAGATGCTCATCCAGCGAACCGACAAAACCGATTTTCCGGTAGCCGCGCTGAACCAGGTGTTCTGTCACAGCACAGGTGCTGATGTAGAAATCGGGAAGAATGACATTGTAATTGTAATACTCTTTCGTATACGTGCCGCAGTTGAGGAAAACGAGGGGAACCTGGACAACGTCCGCGATTTTCTGGAAGCAGTCTGCATTGACGGCAAGCACACCGTCCGCACCTTTCACCGCGGATTCCAGAAACGCGCGGTACTCTTTTTCTTTTGCGTAAGCGTCGTCGGGAATCAGGTGAAGCGTCGTGGTGATTTTGAGTTCCGAACTGCGCTTCTGAATTCCGAGAATCAGGTCATTGAACAGATTCAGCAGATAATTCTGAATCAGTTCGCTGGGTGAAACGCACTTGAAACGCCACTGGTCGACAAGAATTGCAAAGGTAAGGCGTTCCGTCCTGATCGAGGCGGAATATTTCGATGTAAGATAAATTCCGCTTCCGCTGGCGGCGGAAAGGAGTCCCTCGTTTTTGAGAATTGCGATTGCGCGGGAAACTGTTCCAAGCGAAACGCCGTAGGTCTCCGCGAATTCCCGGGATGAGGGCATCCGTTCCCCGGTCTTCCAGTCGCCCTGCCCAATCCGCCTGCGCAAATCTTCCGTAACGGCGGGAACTCC